>CAZQWN010000205.1:0-1503 GCA_964596915.1 uncultured Methanobrevibacter sp. | reverse complement strand
CAAAAAAAATATATTGCTGTTGAAGGTAAAATATAATATTAATTAAACTTATTAATAAATGAGGGGTTATTTTGTATTATAAAACAAAAATCGAGGATACTGTAAGAATTCCACCTTACAGATTTGAAGATCCTCTTGAAGAAGTCGCTATTCAAACTTTAAACAAGAAATATGAAAGTCGTTTAGACAAAAAACTTGGTTTGCTTATCTGTGTCAACGGTATTGATGAAATCAGTGATGGAAGACTCATTATGGGTGATGGAGCTTCTTACCACAATGTTGTTTTCGAAGCAATTTTCTTCAAACCTGAACAACATGAAATATTTGATGGTGAAGTAATTGATATTGTGGATTATGGTGCTTTCGTAAGAATTGGACCTATGGATGGTTTGATACATGTTTCTCAAGTAACTGATGATTACATTAGTTATGATGCTAAAAGAGGAGCATTACTTGCAAAGGAATCTAATAAAACATTAGATGAAGGTGACTTAGTAAGAGCTAGAGCAGTTAGTGTATCCATTAAAGATGAATCTACCAACAACATTGAAAATAACAGGAATTCTAAAATTCCTCTCACAATGAGACAAACCAATTTAGGTAGATTTGAATGGATTGAAGAAGCTAAAGAAAAAAGTAGGAAGGCAAAACAATGAAAGCATGTACTGTTTGCAAAATGATTTCAAGCAAGGATCACTGTCCCAGTTGCGGAAGTCCTACTTCTGATAACTGGAGCGGTCTTTTAATCATAACTGATCCTGAAGAATCTGAATTAGCTCGTGAATTAAATATTGAAATTCCTGGTGAATACTGTTTAAGGGTTAGATAGAGGTTTTATCGTGTTAAGATTGGACGCAGAATTAAATAAAGATATAATTATAGAACTTAAAAAACCGTTAGGTAAATTATATCCTGACTTTGAAGATGCAATTGATGAAATCAGCTCTTCCGAGTTTTTAATTTCTGTTGGTGATGAAACTTTTAAAAATCTTACTGAACATGAATTATATCCTAATATTGGCATTATTGATAATTTAATTCAAAGAAAAAATCATACTCATGATGTTATACGTGCAGATCATATTTTAAAAGCGGATAATCCTGCTGGATATATCACTGATGATCTATGGGAAACCATAGGACAAGCTCTTGAATTATCTGACAATGGCGAATGTTATGTAATTGAAGTAGCGGGGGAAGAAGATCTTGCAGTTCTTCCTTGCATCATCATGGCGAATCCAGAAACTATAATTCTATACGGTCAACCAAACGAAGGATTGGTGCTTTTAAAAGTTTCTGATGTTAAAAATAAAGCTCAAAAGCTTATTGATGGATTTATTAAAGAATAATTTAACTGAGGTTTAATCATGGAAATCGAATTTATCGAAGAAAAAGAAAACAAATTGTTTAACAGAAAAGAAATTAAATTTTATGTTGATTATGATGGTGAAGCAACTCCTAAAGTTTTAGATATCAAATCTAAATTAGTTGCTTTATTAAATA
>CAZQWN010000204.1:0-1546 GCA_964596915.1 uncultured Methanobrevibacter sp. | reverse complement strand
GGATGCCGCTCGTGAAGGTGATGTTTTAATCATCACCGTGCCTTTGGCAGCTCAAAAACCTACAGTGGAAGGAATAAAAGAATTCTGTAAGGACAAAATTGTTATGGATGCAACAGTTCCATTGGAAACCGCCATTGGTGGAAAACCATTCCGTTTCATTGACCTAATGGAAGGATCTGCTGCAGAAAGAACTGCTTCCATCTTGGAAGGAACCGGTGCAAAAGTAATCTGCGCATTCTGTAACATTTCAAACTCCCACCTCTCAAACATCCCAGAAGAAATCGACTGTGACTGTTTGATTGCAGGTGACGACGCAGATGCAAAAGCGACCGCAGCTGAAATAATCGACAAGATTCCTGGTGTCAAAACAATTGATACAGGTATTTTAGAAAAAGCAAGAATCATTGAAAAAATCACTCCATTACTTATTGGATTAAACATTAAGTACAAATCTCATTATGGAGGATTAAGAATAACCGGAATTAACTTCGACTGATTAGTTTAACCGGGTAAAAAATGTCACCTCTCAAAAACCATCACCCTTAACAATTTTTAAATACAAGTTGCATTAAACTAATAATAGGTAAAAATATGAGCACTAAAGATAGAATAATGGAATCCACATTTAAATTATTACTTGAAGAGGGTTTGCTTGATGTTTCCCTATCTCAAATTGTTAAAGAATCACAGGTAGGTTATGGTTCCATATACTACTATTTTGAAGATAAAGACCAACTAATCCAATGTGTATTGAACAAATATATAATTGACATGTTTTTAAATCAAATTGAGACTTTTAAATTATCTGATGATTTAATGTCCAACTTAAATCTGTTCTATAAAAAAGTTTTAGGTTTCAATGAGGATGACATATACATCTCATACAACAATTTCAGCATTGATGATGTTGCATTTAAAAAAATGATTCTTCTTACCTTTGAAGGCCAGCAAAGATATGAATTGGTAAGATCATATTTCAAAAATTACAATTTAAAATTCACAAAAACAGTTAAAGATATCATTATCAAAGGCATTGATACCAAACAAATCAAAAAGGATATCGATATCGACAACACCGTTTTCAGCATAAAATCAAACATTTATGGAATCTTCTTCTTGTGGCTGATTGAAGACATCAACGATGTTCAAAATGCAATTAAGATAAATATCGAAAATGTTCAGCAGCTGCTTTGCTAATATTATCTGATTTATTACCCTGTGAAATTTTTCACATTTATTTTTCCGAAGCACTGTATTGTACGATTAAACAACTGGAATATCATTCATCACTCCACTTGAACTATATAACATATGCCATCATTGCAACTCACTCAATTATCTTCACAATTTTAAAAATAGTTTATCTTAAGAGTTATAACCTGAGATTTTTGTTTTGAAGTTTTATTCATCCATTTGGTCAAGTTCCTTTTGTAAGTCATGAATTTGCATTTCCTTGTACAACCTTTCAAACTTGCCTGCTTCAATGAGATAGGCTGAAACTTCAAGAGCATCCCTATAGGTATATATGAAAGGGTTTCAGAAATGA
>CAZQWN010000203.1:0-1569 GCA_964596915.1 uncultured Methanobrevibacter sp. | reverse complement strand
CACCGTGCCAGTGCTTTACGCCAGGCTTTATCTCAACAACGCTTCCGGGTTTAAGTTCAACAGCGTCACACCCCTCCTCCTGATACCATCCCTTGCCTGCAGTGCACAGCAGAATCTGACCTCCTCCGGATGATGCGTGGTGGATGTGCCAGTTGTTTCTGCATCCTGGTTCGAAGGTTACGTTGGCTACAAAAGCAAGAAAATCATCCATATCTACCAAGGGATTCAAATAGGACTGTCCTGTAAAGTACTGGGCAAATGCGTCGTTCGGTTCACCTTTTTCAAATATGTTTTTATCATCAAAATCACTCATAAAATCACCTTAAATGTTGATAATTGCAACAATCAATGTTGTATAAAAAAAAATCGAAGCTGCGGCAGTGCAACTTCGAATCCCATTTTTCACGACTTGATAATTAGTCATATAGATATTACTCACCCATACAATATAAATGTAAAGTTTTGTAAAAAATATATTACAAATTTTAGACAAAATCAATCCAATATTCAAAAGTAAATATTGATTTAAACTCGTTAAATTGTAAAATAAAGGATAAATTGACTTTAAAAAAAGAATAACTTTATATATTCGCCCAGTCAAATAAATAACTGCGCATTAAAAATCAATATTTGATTTCTGGAAATCTCACCAAAGATGTGATAACATGAATGAAACAAAAATATACCACCTAAATGACAGAACCATGAAATATCTCTCATTAGCACAAACAAAACGCCAGCACCAGTATTTAGGTCTTCCAAGAGAATTTAAGACCCGAGTTCCTACAGAAATCGTCTATCCAGACATGACATTAGGAAGGGCGGACGAACTATACTACACAAACGAGCAACTGCTAATAGATCTTGAAGAGGAAAGCGAATACATAACAGAAAAAACCCTCATCAAATTTGCAAAATACCTTATATTTGAAGGTTATATGTACACAGATAACCTATATCTTGCAGTAATATGTCAAAAAGACCCTAAAAAAGAATTTGAAGAGTATCAAGTATCGCCATCCCTTTTCATCAAAGTTCACTACATCTACATAAGTCAAGATGAACTTTGGGCAAAATATGAAAACATTATTAACAAAGTCAAACAAAAAGAAAGATTAACTGACAGCGAAGCATTGGACATTGCATTCGTGTCAAAATTCATATCCTCAAAATATGCTTCAGAAATAATTGAATCCTTAGCAATATCATTTAAAAATGTTTTAATTGAAGATAAGGCTTTAAAACTTGACATTGGAGCAATCCTTGGCGGAATGATTTTAAAACGCATCACAAACACTGAAAAACAAAACCAATTATTATGGAGGATTAATATGAGACACATAGAAAAAGAAATCGACAAACTCGTATACGACGAATACGGAGACATACTCGACAAAAAAGACAAACAAATCGAAGAACAAGCAAACGAAATAACAAAACTCAATAAAAAAAACCAAGAATACAAAAACAAACTCAATAACAAAAACCAAGAATACAAAAACAAACTCAAACAACTAAACGAACTAAACCTAACACCAGAAGCCAAAAAAATAATCAACTCAATGCTAC
>CAZQWN010000202.1:0-1572 GCA_964596915.1 uncultured Methanobrevibacter sp. | reverse complement strand
TTGAATCCTGTACAATAATTATTTAGAAATTAATAGTATAAATACTTTTTTATAAAAAAGTATTACTTAATATAATAAAAATTATATAAAAAGTATTACAAAAAAATTTAAAAAAAAATAATGATTACTGCCTGAAATTCTCATCGATGTATGAATCGAATTTCAAGTAAGCATCATCAATGGATTTCATGATTTGATCCTGATCGATTTGTGAAAGCTCATCAAATAAAATTCCAACATCAACATCGACATCCAGCTGATCGTTTTCATAATTGATGATGATATCCAAATCCAAATCCTCAATTTCTTTAGTGGAAATGTTTTTAGAAACTTCACGTTCCAGAATTTCACCAAAATCATCAGAAATAGCGGATAAATCATCTTGAGATAATTTTTTAAGTTTGGACATAATAATCTAAAAAAAGAAAAGGAAAAGTATTAAGCCTATTGGCCCATACCTTGCATTGCAGTTTGAATGGTAGCTTGCATCTCTTCAAGTTTTTTCAATACTCTTTCTTCTTGGCGAGACATTGTTTGTTTTCTTAATTGAAGAGTTTCTAATTTGTCTTCCATTTCAGCTAATGCATCTGCATATTCAACTTTAATAAGTAAAGTTCCAGCTTGTTTGAATACTTCAGTAGAGTCATCGGTTTTTTTGAGTTCTTCTAAAGCTTTTTCAGTTTCTTGAATTTGAATTTCAACATTTTGAACTTGCATGGTTACTGCTTGAGCCTGTTGTTGTAATTGCTGAAACTGATTTAATTGGTTTTGAATATTTTCAGGAATCTCCATAATATCACCTATATAATTATTTTATTAGTTTGTCAAATTATTTATTTCTAATGCCAGTTTTATCCATTTAATAGCTGAATTAACAGAAGCTCTAAATGATGTAGAATCTTCCGCATCAATATTAATTAATATGTTTTTATCATCCAACTCAATTGCCATGGATGACCTGAAATCCGGAGCTGTTTCGAACTCTAAAATAATAGCATCATAGATTATTTCTGCCTGACGGCTGTTTTCAAATTCAACTGAAATATTGCTTCTGACAGATTCAAGAGGAGTTTCATCAATCATGTGCTGCCTCTAAAATCTTTTTAACGTTGATTTGGAATTTGAGCTTTTCTCCAAATTTATTGACGAAATTAATTTTAGCTACTAAATCATTGTCTTGAGAAATAACAATAAAGTTGTCCTCGGCTATATCTACCAGTTCTAAATCTAAAATATCGCTTAAGACATTAAGCTTTTCAAAACTTGAAACTATTTTCAATTGGGATGGCGCAATGTTAAGTTTTTCATTGTTATCCATTGAGACGCTGATGAGAAGCACAAGCAAAACTTCACCTCTGTTTGAATAGAATGTGATTTTACTTGGATTTCCCTTAATTTCATTAACAACAGCCACGTTAATTTCATCCAATTCCAGAGCTTTTAAGAGAAGTTCACGCATATTCATTTTACCCCTGTTGACAGAGGTTGAATCAGTTGTGCGCGCTAAAGTTTTACAAAACTTTCTAGTTTTTTGAGAAGGTTTTCTAGAAGTTGAAATTAACATTTAAATCA
>CAZQWN010000201.1:0-1596 GCA_964596915.1 uncultured Methanobrevibacter sp. | reverse complement strand
TTGAAATAGAGATTTAAATTAACTTGCGATTTTTCAGGAAAATAAGCGTTTTTTCGAATAATATTTACTTCCAGAAGGAAAAAATTGCCGGCATTTTTATCCATGACTGCGAAATGATTTTTATATAATCCGATTTTTTAGAGTTTGTGAAATTTCACCTCAAGTGACGGGTCAGCACCTGGAAAAAATCACATCAAAAATTGAAATATCTCTCCCGACACTTATCTGGAAGATAAACCTAACACCATAATTAGAATTTTTCAAAAACCTTAAAATAATACTTAAAATTGTCATTGAAAAGTCCAACGCCTCTTTCAATAATGAAAAATTTTTCAAGAAACCGACAATGCATTGCCTTTTTAAGAAATAATAAAACCGACTGACATTAACATTGACGTTTTGTTATGTGAAACCCTGATTTTAAAAATAAGTGATATATATCCCTTCGTTGATGAATGTGTAAAAATCAGCATACATGGCGTTAACGTCACAACCTTGCTATTAATAATAACTTTAAGGGCAAAAGTATGATTTAAAAGAATCTTCCTTTGATTAAATTATACTCTGAATCTGATGAGTGAATACGTCGAAAAATAGGTCATACATGTTCATGTAAAAATCACATTACCTAACTATGGCAGCAGTGAAAATGAAAAAATGAAAAATATGTGCTGATACTGTCAGCTTAACATGACCGTCAAAAAATGGATTAAGCCACCGCCACCCATTTTCAATCACAAAAATATTTTCGAGTAACCGCTGAAAAATGCTTCTGTAAAAATTATTCTTCAAGTTCCTCTTCAAGATGTGCAATCAGCGCATCAACCTTTTCAATCTGAAGAGCGAATTCATCCTCTCTTTGAGATCATTTCATTTTTTCGAATTTTATATAGAAAGAACGCATTAAGATTTCTACCAGTTATATTTTCAAATCAATTATGAATTTGAACCATTTTTTGCATGACCTCACAGGAAAACATTAACACAAATATATCCAAACTACTCTGATTGCTTTTAGTTTTTTAAAAGCTACATTTATTTTTTTACTCCCCGATAATACAAACCAAGCAAAAAAAAAATATTGGCAGAAAATATAATTATTATCATGAAGCAATATTGATTTAAACTTATTTTTTAATATTAAGACATTAAAATTGATTTAGAATCAAATAAAAAGATTTATATTCTTTAAAACCAAATTAAAGAATAGAAATTTAAATTGAATTATGGAGATATTGAAAAATACTATTAATTCAAAATATATTTATATTTTAATGTTAAAATATACTATTACACTAAGATACTTTTTAGGAGGATGTATAATGTTAACCACAATTAAAATTAATAAGGATCTCCAGCAGCAATTGAAATTAAAAAGTGTTGAACAAGGAGTGACACAAATAGAATTGGCCAATAGATATATTCTTGAAGGGCTTAAATCAGATTCAACACCTAACAAACCCACAATGTCACTTGAAGATATAGAAAAACTATTAAAACATGACAAACCTGAAGGAAACAATCTAAAAAAAATAAACGGTCTGATAACTACAGAAGATGAAAAAGACTATGTCACTTTTGAAAAGGAAAATGTAA
>CAZQWN010000200.1:0-1689 GCA_964596915.1 uncultured Methanobrevibacter sp. | reverse complement strand
CCATTAAAGTAGTCCTTCCGGATGATGCAACAGGCAATGTCACTGTAAGCGATGGAACCAACATATATGTTGTAGAAGTTATTAACGGAACCGCTGCAGTTGATTTGGAAAACACAACTCCTGGAAAACATGATATTGAAGTAAAATACTCCGGAGATGGGGATTATTCATCTAACAAAACAACACTCAGCGTTGAAATTCCAAAATACGAAACTCCAATAAGCGTTGAAGTGGAAAACATAAATGTAGGTGAAACAGAAACTGTCGTCGTTACACTTCCTGAAGGTGCAACCGGTACAGTAACAATCGAAATCAACGGTAAGGAGTACACAACTTCAGACATCGTTAACGGTAGGGCAACATTTAATGTTGGCGGTCTTGCATTCGGAAATAAAACCGTTGCTGTTAAATACTCCGGTGACGACAAATACTTGGACAACTACACAACAGGCCAATTTGCAGTATCAAAAGTACCATCAACTGTTTCAGCTGCTGGTAAGAATATCACTGTTGGAAAAGATGAAGTAATCACCGTAAATGTACCAAGCGATGCAACTGGCCGGGTACTTGTTGACATCGATGGTGTCGGATACTATGGTGAAATCGTAAACGGCAAAGCAAAAATCATCATACCTGAACTTCCAAGCGGAAAATACACCGTAAAAGTAATTTATGAAGGTGATGATAAATACTTGCCAAGCAACACTCCGGTTAAATTCACAATATCCAAAGTCAAAACTCCTATTTCAGCTACAGGTGATGAAATTCAACAAGGTGAACAGGCAACTGTTATAGTTAAAGTTCCAAGTGATGCAACAGGAACCGTAACCATTACAATTGACGGTAAAAAATACGTCACTGAAGTTAAGGATGGAAAAGCTGTATTTATTATTCCGGGTCTTCTCAAAGGGGACTATGATGTGGATGCATCATACTCCGGTGATAAAAAATACGAAGCAAATGGTACAATAACTGGTATTGAAGTGCATTTCAATGAAACTCCAACACCTCATGGTCATGGAGAACATAATAAAATTGACAATGGTGAAGGTGTTCAGTTGTCCAGTTATTCAACAGGCAATCCAATAATTGCATTATTGTTGATGTTATTGGTTATTGGATCAACACAACTAAGAAGATTTAAACAATAATCTTCTTTTCTTTTTTTTATTTTTTCGCATCGACGTTATCTTTAATGAAGTATTATCTTACTGTTATATTGTTATTATTTTTCTTATTTTTTCTTGTCAAAAATGCAGTAAATAGATACTTACTCCTATATCAGTTAATTGAATTAGGCTATTTTGTCAATATAATTTAATTCATTTTTCATAATTTTGCTTCAGATGATATTTTTCCAGAACAGTTGTTCTCTACTCAACCTATGTGCTTGTTTTTATTAATTTCCTATCAATTTTTCTTTAAAAATAGGATTATTGTCTAAGTTTTTATCATTTTTATTCTCTTTAGCAAAAAAATTGCTTTATTTGCGTTATTGGGCTTATTTTTAAATGAAAACTATTTCGACAATTATGGATTTTTCACGGCATTTGTTATTGATGGTTAGGGGGATATTATTTTTTTCATGGTTTCATGAAATGTTTTAGTATGTTTTAACGATTTTAATTAATTATAAAAATTCGATTTTTAAGGGGTTTATAATATTTTTCTATTAAATTTATGAATATT
>CAZQWN010000199.1:0-1710 GCA_964596915.1 uncultured Methanobrevibacter sp. | reverse complement strand
AAAATTAGTATAATTACTTAAATAAAATTAGTATAATTACTTAAATATAAATAGTATAATTACTTAAATAAAATTAGTATAATTACTTAAAATTGGTATAATTACTTAATTGGTGGTAATGTGGAATATATTAAAAGATATGTTGATGATAAATTAAATGATATACTTGAATGTATGGGTGCTGTTTTAATAGTGGGGCCAAAATGGTGCGGTAAAACAACAACTGCGACTCAATTTGCCAAGACAGTAATTGAATTGCAACATCCCACATTAGGTAAATCATACATTGAACTGGCAGATGTGGATCCATTGTTATTATTGGATGGAGAAAAACCATTGCTGATTGATGAATGGCAAATGGCTCCTGAATTGTGGGATGCAGTGAGATATTCCGTTGACAAAACTGATGGTTATGGATTATACATTTTAACAGGTTCTACAATTGTTGATAATTCTAAAATAAATCATAAAGGTGTTGGAAGGATTCACAGGTTGATGATGAGGCCGATGAGTCTGTATGAAAGTGGTGATTCTAACGGTAAGATTTCATTGATTGATTTATTCAATGATAATGATGTTAAAATTAATGGAATTACTTCAGATTTGTCTTTAAGTGATTTGACTTTTTTAGCTTCTCGTGGGGGTTGGCCAGAAACATTGAATATTAAAGACAAGCGAAAACAATTGATTGTGGCTTCTTCTTATTTTGATAACATATGTCGTGATGACACATATAACATGGATGGTGTTAAACGTGATTCAAAACTATTTGAAGCAATCATTAGGTCTTATTCACGCAACATTTCAACATTGGTAAATAATACAAAAATAATGGCGGATATTGAAGAAAATTATGGTAAAATTTCCGAGCCTACTTTTTATTCATATCTCTCTGTTTTAAAAAATTTGTTTGTTATTGATAATGTTCCCGCATGGGCTCCTAATATTCGTTCAAAGCAAAAAATAAGAAAATCAGAAAAAAAGGAATTTATAGACCCATCAATTGCAGTTGCAGGTCTTAATGTAACTCCTGAAATGTTGGTGTATGATTTGGAAACTTTTGGATTCATTTTTGAAACCTTATGCATTAGAGACTTAAAAGTATATTCCGCGCCATTGGGTGGAAAAGTATTATATTATAATGACGGCACTTTGGAAGTGGATTGTGTTTTGCAAATTGCTGATGGGCGTTATGGATTGATTGAGTTTAAATTAGGAGATAAAAGAATTGATAATGGTGCGAAATCTTTATTGAAAATGGATACGTTGATTAAACAAAAAATTGCTGAAGGAGATACGCATATTCCGGAACCTAGCTTTTTAGCGGTTATAACAGGTGATTCGATTGCAAAAGTTCGAAAAGATGGGGTAATGGTAATTCCTATTGGTGCATTAAGATGAATATGTGTTAAATTCGCAAAAGTAATGGATAATTGTGATACTTTTAAGCATTAATTCTTTTGGCTGTCTTAAACAAGATTTGAATTTGTAACAGATAATTTCTATACTGCTACGCCAACAGTAACATGAAATTGGTCAAAAGGAACCAAAAGTTGCATAATCCGGATTCCCTTTGCTGATTGGGGAAGTTAAAGAGGGTGATGTTGTAAATGAAGTCAATGAACCCAGCTATATTGATTATCAACAAAAACTAGTTTAAACTAAATATATTATTTTCCTTCTAGCCGTTTAATATCTAAAATCATTTGA
>CAZQWN010000198.1:0-1813 GCA_964596915.1 uncultured Methanobrevibacter sp. | reverse complement strand
CAGGGAATGGGCTTCCAAGTTGTGGTTTAATACCTACAATAACTTGAGTTCCACCAATTTTTACACGAGCAGAACCTTCAGCTTTAGAAATAACATTAGTTTCAATGGAAACATCCCTATATTCAGTTAATTCCCTGCCGTCTTCTCTTTTATCATTTTTGACAAGGTTAGTAATGCTTTGTCTTGTAATTTCTGGTACTATATCCATATTATCCACCCACTATTCTGTAGAATACCTTTTCATTAAAGCTTCCTTTTGAAGTTCACTTACTTGACGACATCCTTCCATAGCTAAATCTATTGCTTTTGCAAATTCTTCTTCGGTTAAATCACCATCACTTTGCAATAGTGTGATTTCACCAGTTCTAGGCATCATAGCTATAGGAACATCTGCCTGACCTTCTTTATCTTCAACTTCAGACAAATCAAGCACGATTTCATCATTAACTTTACCTGCAGCACAACCTACAACAATATCTTTCATAGGCACTCCCGCATCAACTAAAGCAACTGAAGCTGCTGTGATTCCAGCACAACGGGTTCCTCCTTCAGCTTCGATAACTTCTATATAAATATCAATCATTGAGCGAGGATAATTTTCTAACATTAATGCCGGCCTTAATGCATCTGCAGTAATTTTAGAAATTTCAGATGATCTTCTGTCTGGCCCGGGTCTTTTTCTGTCATCTACTGAGAACGGTGCCATATTATATCTGCATCTTATAACACCTGTATTTGGCTGAAGTAATCTTCTAATGTAAGATTCTCTTGGACCATATACAGCCACTAAAATTTTATTTCCTCCAACTTCCAAATAAGCAGAACCATCTGCACGTTCAAGAACTCCTGCTTCAATTTTGATAGGGCGTAATTCATCAAATTTCCTACCATCTTCTCTTATCATTTCAGACATCATATCTACCTCATTTATAATACGAAGAATACATAATCATTACTTATTATTCAAAATAAAAGAATTATTAGAGTTATCACCATAAGATAAACTATTATCTTGTTTTTTATTTTTCCTCTTTAATTCTTCAATGACATCAGCAATATTTGGCTTATCTTCTTTTTCGTTTCTCTCTTTTTCTTCAGCTTCTTTTTCTTCTTGTTCCAATTCTTCTTTGAAATTTTGAAGCTTAGGTTTTTCTAAAACAAATTCTTCTTCCTCTTGAGGATTTTCTTCAGGAGGTAATTCACCATCAATAGCTAAAAATAATTTGTTTTTAATCTTATTTGTTAAACCAGAAGTATGAGCTTCAGCCTCAATTAAGTGAATAATATTTTTGGTAAGCTGTTCCATGTCTTCGTCACCTTTTACCCAAACGAGACCATTTTGACCAACTACGATTTTACATTTAGTTTTGTCTTTAATCATGTTAATCATGGAACCTTTTTTACCGATTAATCTAGGAACTTTAGTTGGAGCAATATTTACAATAATTCCTCCTTTGAATTTTCCCATTCCTCTTCCTTTTAAACCGAGTTTTGCCTTTTTGATTTCATCAACATCGACAACTCTCAAAAATAGAACATCCCCAACATCATATACTTTGTTGAGTTCTTTTTTCTCACGACCAAACACTTCAAAAGCAGGCAAAATTCCAGAATAAGGTGAATTAATGTCAACATCCCACATTGAAAATCTGACATCATTAATTTTACCTATTACAACATCTCCTTTTTTAGGAACATATTTACTTTTAAGAGGAATAACTCTAATTTTCTTATTCCTCAAAGAAACAAGTCCTATTAAAGAAGAGCAAACTTTACCATTCTCTTTAAAGGTACCTCTTCCTGAATAGTATTC
>CAZQWN010000197.1:0-1833 GCA_964596915.1 uncultured Methanobrevibacter sp. | reverse complement strand
ACCATCTTGAAAACTATCATCGATTATAATGTAGACACTATCGTTTCATTTGACACCGACTTTGACAAAATCAAAGGTATAAAAAGAATTTATCTTTAAATATTGAAAAAATAGTGCTGAGTGATTTAGCGCTGAAATTAGTGCTAATATAATTTTATGAATTAATTAAATCTTAATAATTACTTTCAAAAACATAATCATAGAAAAAAAGGTAAGCATTAAACCTGAACCTGCCCAATAATAAGTGGAAAAAAAATTGGAACATATCCACCCATTTTCAATCACAAAAATATTTTCGAGTAACCGCTGAAAAATGCTTCTGTAAAAATTATTCTTCAAGTTCCTCTTCAAGGTGTGCAATAAGCGCATCAACCTTTTCAATCTGAAGAGCGAATTCCTCCTCTCTTGGTGAACCTTTCACTTTTTCGAATTTTGCCTCAAGGGATTCTTTTAACTTTTTTGCCTGCTTGATTCTTGAATTGATATTATCTGCATCTGCCATTCATATCACCTTGGATAATACTATGTTTTAACTTTGATTTAAAAATATTGGAATATAAGATTTCCAAATACGAACAATTTAACAATATGAAATCAAAATTGGAATAAGATAAAAGTAAAATTCATATAAAAATTATTCCAAATATAATAATCAATTTCATACAGAGGGATTTAAATGACCAATAATGTAGGTGAAAGACTAAAAAAATTAAGAATTGAACATGAATTTACACAAAAACAAATTGCAGATTATTTAGGATTTAAACAAACTCATATAGCAAAGTTGGAAAGTAATGACAGAACTTTAAAATCTTCTTCATTAAATAAACTATGTGAATTATATAATTGCTCTGAAGAGTACATTATTACTGGAATAGGACAATATTCCAATGAAGAATTTAAATTCAGGTCAAACAAAAACAATCTGGATTTAAATACCTTGGCAAATATGAACAGAATAATCCGCAATTTAAAACATTTAAATGAATTGAATGGTGATTGAATGAATTTTTATCAACTTAACGAATTGGCAACACAATTTAGATTAGATTTGGGGATAAATCATTTAGATCCCATAGATTTTTTCCCATTAGTCACCACCAAAATAAAAAATTTAACAATTGTCTTTTTAAAAATGGATGATGACATCAGCGGAGCATGCTGCAAATTCAATTCACAAAAAATCATATTCATAAATTCCAACCACTCAAAAGGAAGACAAATATTTACCGCAGCACACGAACTGTACCACTTGTATTACGATGACACACCATTTACAATCTGTAATGTCAACAGCCAAGATGAAGTTGAAAAAAATGCTGATGAATTCGCATCATTCCTAATAATGCCCACCAATGCATTATATAATTACAAAAAAGAAAACGAAATTAAAAATTGGGATTTAAATTCAATAATCCAGTGCGAACAATATTTTCAAATTTCACACGAGGCAATGATTTACAGATTAAAAAGCTCACAAGACATATCCTCCAATCAATACAGAGAATTTAAACCCAATATCAAATACAATGCCATCAAAATAGGATATGATTTGAGCCTATATGAACCTTTCATTGCCGACAATTACACAATAGGCAACTACATCAGATTAGTGGAAGAATTATTTGAAAAAGACAAAATATCCCCTGCCCGAAGGGAAGAATACCTTCTTGATGCCTTTTTAAATGATTTAGTTTATAACATGGAGGAATTATGAGTAATGAAGAAATTTTCTATGATACTGATTGTTTGAGCTGTTTTGTAAGTATCAACGATGTTTCCATCCTGAAAAAATTATTTGAAAAAATTATTATCCCAAATGAAGTTTATGAG
>CAZQWN010000196.1:0-1907 GCA_964596915.1 uncultured Methanobrevibacter sp. | reverse complement strand
ATGGATTGAATAGAACCACTGACAATATTTTTGACTTGGGTGAGTTAGATGTCCTAATCATCTTGAAGGATGGAACAAATCTCACCAGCTGGAGTCAGGTAACCAACAGGCACGATGTAATCTATGTCAATGAGGATCTGTCAGGGGTAACTGATTTGAGTGAAAGATACGGTGATTTAAGATCTCTTAAAGCCATTTTTGCATTTGGAGTCGATGATGCCGAAAAGATGATTGGAATGTTCACCAAATGTGAATCACTTGTTGACATTTCATTTTTGAAATTATGGGATGTCAGCAATGTCTGTGAAATGAACTTCCTCTTCCATGGATGCAAATATTTGACTGATTTTTCACCGATTGCATCATGGGATGTTTCAAATGTCGAGAATATGAACGGAATGTTTCTCGGATGCCTTTCACTATATGACGTTTCACCGCTGAAGAACTGGAACGTTTCCAATGTGAAATATATGAGGGCGATGTTTTGGAACTGCATATCCCTTGTAAACATATTCTATATGAATAACTGGAATGTTTCCAAGGTTAAAAATATGAATGGAATGTTTTTCGGATGCATCACATTGAAAAACATATCTGCACTGGCAGGCTGGGACGTCAGCAATGTGGTGAACATTGCAGGAATGTTTGAACATGCAAGGGAGCTGGCTGACATTTCACCGTTAAGCAATTGGTCAACAGACAACCTGAAAATAATGGACCACATGTTTTTCGACTGTAGGGCGCTTGTTGACGCATCACATATAAACAATTGGAAAATCAATGGTGTTGAAAATGCCGATTTAATATTTGGAGAATGTGGGGCTTTGAAGAAAACCCCTGAATGGTTCAATGAACAATTTCTTAACAGTCAAGAAACAGCCAAAGATGAAATTGCTCAGACATCTGATGAATCCGTCAATGATGATTCTGAAACATCCGGCGATAATGATTCTGAAAGCGACAGTGAAGGCTCAAAATAGCATGTAATAATTTTTTTATATTTTTTTAGATTAAATAAAAACCTTTAATTAATTTAATTACTACAAATCACATATAATTAGTATTAATTAGTTTTAGAGGTTGTTATTTTGAATATCAAATTTCTAATTGTCAGCATGTTGCTGGCTATTTTAACAATTGGTGCTGTAAGTGCATCCGATAATCTTACAGCTGAAAGCGACATAGTTTCACTGACAGATGATTCATCCGGAAATAATTGGATTCGTCATACTATGATGATTTTTACATAACTGTGGTTGAAAACTACACTCAGGACAAAAGTGATTGGGACACTAAGGATTTGATTTACATATCCTCTTGCGGTTCTCAAAATGGAACACTGTCTGTATTGGTCGATGATGTTGAAAAGAAAACTCTACATCTCACAAATGGTTATTTTTCAACTGAAAAGGACGTATACGGCGAAACATACAATAGGTATTTCGAATTCATATATCCTGCTGATTTGGGTCTTGATTTGGGAAATTACAACATTAAGGTAAAATACAATCAGAATACCTTAATGAATTCTCTAGTTAACTTAAAGGAAAAGGAAGATTTTGACATTTTTATGCAGAATCCTTATAATTGCGACTCCAATTATTGGGATTGCCCTAGTTTCATCCTAATAGATTCCAACCATGCTAATACCGGAACATTGGAAAAATAACTGTTAAAAAATGAATGGATTGATTCCATTCATGTCTCTTTTTTTTAGTTGAATTAATCGGTTTCATATGTGCAATTATTATATGGAATTAAAAAACACGCCAATTGATATTCAAAATATTTAAATACTATTAAAATAGATTTATTCATATAATTTATTAATATATGTGCTTTATTGATTAAATGGAAGCTTTATATTACATGTAAATTATATTATTCAATAAACTAGGGATTTTTAT
>CAZQWN010000195.1:0-1914 GCA_964596915.1 uncultured Methanobrevibacter sp. | reverse complement strand
AGATATTGCAGAAGCATTAAATATCTATCTTTTATATATACCAGAATATTCTCCAAGGTTTGATCCAGTTGAAAGTGTTTGGAATATCCATAAAAAAACATATTAAAGGCATATAATATTGAATCAAAAGAAATGTGAATTGAGAAATCACATATAATCTTTAATACGAAATGTAAATAAACAACCTTGAAGGGGAAGTGAAAATCACTGCCAAATATGATGGAAGCGATAAGTATTACGGAAACACATTAACTGCAACAGTTGCGTTTGTAAAACAGACAACAGCCACACCAACAGTCACTAAAAAGGCAACCACATTAAAGATTGCCAAAAAGACTTTCAAAAAGAAAGCAACCAAAAAGCTGACTGCTACACTGAAATCCAGCGGTAAAGCCGTCAAGGGCAAGAAAATTACCTTCAAGGTCAACGGAAAAACATACTCTGCAAAAACCAACGCCAAAGGTGTTGCAACAGTAAAAATCAAACTGACCAAAAAGGGAACATTCAAATACACTGCCAAGTTTGCAGGTGATGCAGGCTACAAGGCAGTAAGTAAAACCAACAAAATCAAAGTAAAATAATCCCGATGGATTTATTTTACACTTTTTTTATTTTTTCATTATAACTTACTGATTTTTCAGTTGTTAAATAGAACATGAATCATTAACCGTTGCAATTTTACCTAACGAATAATTTAACCTCCCGATTGCCGACGTCTGAAAAAATTTATATGCAAAAAATAGCATATATTAATTAAATTAATAATTTAAAATTACCAGAAGTTATTCTCATCCCCTTTCAGTGTTTAAATTTTGAGTTTATGAGAATATTAAAAAATGAAAAAAGCAGATGTTGTCATATGGAGAAGAATATATTATATCATGGAAGTAATGTGGAAATGCCTTTTCCACGTATTCTACAGAATGGCTTCTATAAAGATTTCGGTTATGGCTTTTACTGCACACTATTTGAAAAGCAAGCAAAACGTTGGGCTATGACAAAAAAAGGAGAATCAGTTGTAAATTTATATGAATATATAGCGAATGATGATTTAAATATCCTGAAGTTTGACGAAATGTGTGAAGAATGGTTGGATTTCATTGTAAGTTGTCGAAATGGTATAGAGCATAATTATGATATAGTGGAAAGCCCCATGGCAGATGATCAAATCTGGAATTTCATTGAAGGATTTATGGAAGGCACCATTTCAAGAGATGCATTTTGGGAATTGGTGAAATTTAATTATCCAACACATCAAATCTGCTTTAACACTGAACAATCACTTAAAACATTAACATTTAAAGGAAGTGAAACATTATGAAGAATAAATATTTTCCAGATGAAGATATTAAAATCAATGATTTATACTTTATTTGTTACATGATAGAAAGAGTGGCAAGGAATATAAAACAAAAAAACAAATATGTTGTAAATACCATTGGCAGAGATGGACTATACCATTTAATTAGCTGTGCAGAGGCATTGCATTGTGAAAATCCTTTGAAAGTGGAATCAGATTGGATTAATGATTATGAACTTGAAAATGGAAATTATGATATTACCGCTGTTGATACAGAACTTGCTTCAATCATTCCAACACCACTTGATATGGGTGCAGTATACCAGCGTTTAATTATAAATACACTATCATCCAAAGAAGACTATATTGATGGCATTATAAGAGTATATAATGACGACATATGCGAGGTAATAGATAATTATAACTGTAGTGCTTTCTATGAACCCTCTTATGTGATAGCTCGAGCTTATCAAAACGGAGGTTTTTAAAATTAAATCATCAAATCAATATTTGACTAAAAAAAGAAAAAAGAAACAAGGAAATCTATACGTTCATTGTACTAGAAACGAGTGAACCCTCTACTTTTAAAAATCCAATGTTAAAAACTAGAAATC
>CAZQWN010000194.1:0-1962 GCA_964596915.1 uncultured Methanobrevibacter sp. | reverse complement strand
GAAGATGAATTTGAAACTTTATATGAATTTTTAGAGATTAAACGTAAACAAGATCCTGATTGGGGTAAATTTGGTCTTTTTGAATAATAAATTAAGGGTTATAGAAAAAATTAAGGAGGAATACCATGGCATTCAAAGTAGTTGTGTCTGATAAAGCTGATTCTTATCAAGTTGAAGTCGATGAAACTAAAAATTTCAATGGTTTAGTCATCGGTGATGAGTTTGATGGTGGACTTGTTGGTTTAGATGGTTACACTTTAAAAATTACTGGTGGTAGTGATAAAAACGGTTTTACTATGAAAAAAGATGTTTCAGGTACCAGAAGAATTAAAAGTTTATTAACTGGAGGTATCGGTTATCATCCTAAATCAGATGGTGTTAAAAGAAGAAAAACCGTAAGAGGAAACACTATTGCTGAAGATATTGTGCAAATCAACACCGTAGTTACTAAAGCTGGTAACAAATCAATAGCTGATATTCTTGGTGCTGATGAAGAAGAGGAAGAATAGTTTAACTATTTTTCTTATTTTACTTTTAAGTTGAATTAAAATTATTAAAAAAGGTGGTTATCTGTGAACGTACAGTCAGATGTTAACATAGGTTTAGTTGGTCACGTAGACCATGGTAAGACTACTCTTACCAAAGCATTATCAGGAATATGGACTGATACTCACAGTGAGGAAACAAAAAGAGGTATTTCAATTCGTTTAGGTTATGCTGACATAGAATTTAGGAAATGTGCTGAATGCGGAGAGCCTGAATGTTACACTACTTCTGAAACTTGTGAAATCTGTGGGAGCGAAACCGAATTAATTAGGAAAGTATCTTTTGTTGATGCTCCTGGTCACGAAACTCTTATGGCAACTATGTTATCTGGTGCTGCAATTATGGATGGTGCAGTGTTAGTAATTGCTGCAAATGAGTCTTGTCCACAGCCACAAACAAAAGAACATCTCATGGCACTTGATGTTATAGGTGTTAAGGATGTTATCGTAGTTCAAAATAAAATTGATATTGTTTCAAAAGAAAGAGCTATTGAAAGTTATAATGAAATTAAGGAATTTGTTAAAGGTACTTGTGCTGAAGATGCTTTAATAATACCTGTATCTGCTCAACAAGGCGCGAATATTGATATATTAATTGAAGCAATGCTTAAACAAATTCAACCTCCAGAAAGAAATATGGATGATACTACATTAATGCATGTAGCAAGGTCATTTGATATTAACAAACCAGGTTCAGGTGCTGATAAAATTAAGGGAGGAGTTATTGGTGGAACCTTAGTTCAAGGTACTTTCAAATTAGGAGATACCATTGAAATAAGACCGGGTCCTACTAATAATGGAGAAAGACTCACTTTAAAATCTGAAATTATTGGTCTTGAAGCTAATGGAGAACAAGTTGAAGAAATAGGTCCTGGCGGACTTGTAGGTATTGCAACTAAATTAGATCCATCATTAACTAAATCAGATTCATTGTCTGGTACTGTTGCTGGTGAAGAGGGTACATTGCCTGATGTATTGGATAGTTTCACCATGGAAGCTAATTTGCTTGACCGTGTTGTAGGTACTAAAGAAGAACGTGATGTTGCTCCAATTAAAATTAAAGAACCATTAATGATTAATTGTGGTACAACAACTACAATTGGTGTTGTTACCTCAACTAAGAAAAATAATGTTGAAGTTACTCTTAAATTACCTGTATGTGCAAGTCCGGGTGATAGGGTTGCATTAAGCCGTAGAGTTGGAGCTCGTTGGAGATTAATAGGTTACGGTATTATTAAATAGAGGGAAAATAATGAACTCTAAAGAAGTTGTAATAGATACCAATTTTTTTATGGTTCCTTTTCAGTTCAATGTGGATATTATCACTGAACTTGAAAAATTATTACCTTCTTATAAATTAACTACTCCAAGCTTTGTTATCAATGAATTGAAGGGTTTGAAAAGAAATAATAAAGGA
>CAZQWN010000193.1:0-1976 GCA_964596915.1 uncultured Methanobrevibacter sp. | reverse complement strand
GCCATATAAACAGTTATATTACTTACATTTGTTAAAAGGGTTGTAACCGGCTCCATAATATTAGTGACGTTTCTGGATTTGGCATAATAGTCAATAACAGTTTGATTGATTTTTTCAAACGCTTTTTCATGGAATGAATTACGATCTGACAGCCCTCTTTCAAAATAGCTCATCAGTCTACCCAAATGCTTTTGATGATTATCGAAATGGGCTTTGGATTTATAATCACATAAATAAAAGCAAATAAGATAAATCGGCACTATTACCAGATAAATTAAGCTCAATTTAGAGTCTGTTGTCATCATCAATACTAATACAAGGATTATTGATAGGATTTGTGCATAAATTTCGGAAATTTTGGAAGAGACAAACTCCCTGACGTTCATCACATCGTTGTTTAATCTGGATAGGATGAGACCCTTTGAGTTTTCCTGAATGAACCCTGAACCGACATCATCAATCCTGTCAAACAGTTTCATTCTTAAATTATAAGCCACTTTTTCACTAGTACGCCCCATGATTCTTTTTGGAGGTAAATTAAACAGATATCCTACAGAATATAATACTATCAACAAGGCAAGATTAGTGTAGATGGCAATATCGTTGGATGAATTCACATTGGAACTCAATAAATTTACAGTCTTTCCTGCAACTTTAGGGGCATAAACCATACACAATGTGGATATCATAAGCAGAATCATTGATATTATTACTTTGGTTCTGTCATCTTTTAATATCTGAGTGAATTTTTGGGATATTTCTTTTCTCTCAGCCCAATATGCCTTCTCCTCCTGAGCAACATCTTCCTCCACAATCTCTATTCTTTTCGGATTGCCATCTGTGTTTTTAGAGTTAATGGTTTTATCTTCCAGGTTGAGGACTTCCTCCAAACGAACAGAAGTGGCATATGCACGTGGCCATCTGTCAATTAATGCGGGAATAACAGTCAATGTACTGACGAAGTAAGCCACATATATCAGAATAATGAATGAATCAACTACACTGTCGGTTTCAAAGCCGATGGTGTATCCTGAATTGACCATTGCAAATGTAATCAGAACAATAGTATATAAACCCCACATTAACACCGGCCCAAGGTAATACTGACTTAAAATATATGTGACGTTTTTATCATAGGAATCCTCACATGCCTTTTCAAATTCAGCCTCATACTCCTGTTTTTTGAATGGAATCCTGTTGGCTATATCATTGATTTTAGATAAGAATAACAGATTTAGTTTTCCATATGTCTTTTTGGCTCTGAAAAATATTACTTGAATTTGTTTCATTCTAAAAATTAAAATCCAAGCAATAACGCACATTAATGCCAGGAAAAATATTGCATAAGTTCCATCAATCAATGCTATTTCATATACAATTGCTATTAATGTGACCGGAATCATCATTAACTGTCCGAGTATCATCACTATAAATCCCTGTTCTGAGGACATCCCTCTGGTTGACCGTGTAACAAGCCCTGAAAGTTTAAATTTTGCGATTTCCTCATCCGGCACGTTCATCAGTATATGAAAGATTTTCTCACGGACTGTGTATGCGGCATTTGAAGCCACTTTTGTTGAGAGAAAGGAAATGATATAAGCGGCAATCATTGAAATGACTGTATACATTAACATGTATGATCCTGATTTGACAAGCAGGTCAATTTTCTGTTGTTTAACTCCAATCAAAGCCTCACTGAACAAATCAATTATTTCCATTTGAAAGAAGGTCTGAACAATTATTAACGCGAAAATAATTAATATTGTTTTCCATTGGAATTTTAATGCAACACTCAAAAACTTTTTCATGACGATAATATGTTTTTAAAACAATAAAAATATTATGCAAGAATTATATTTATAAAATTTTTTCACAGGTTTTTGAAACCATCAATTAATCAAAACAATAGTTAAATATGGTGGTGTTGTCCACTAATTGCCAAAATTTGAAAAACCTCATCAGCCCCCTCCCAATTT
>CAZQWN010000192.1:0-2013 GCA_964596915.1 uncultured Methanobrevibacter sp. | reverse complement strand
GATCTTGTTTACGTTTAATCTCTAAAAATTCATATAAAGTTTCAAATTCATCTTCAGTTAATTTATCTTTAAATTCCCTTTCAATGAATTTGTAATGCTTTTCAGGAACATCAATATATAATTCGTCCCCTTCTTCGAAATGCTTGCCAACTACAGCATCTTTAATTGCCATAGCAACCCTTTGACCTCTGGAAATGTCAGGTAATGTTTCACCCTTATCTTCCATACTAGCAATCACACCAACAAATTCGCCATTTTTATTAATGACAGTTTGACCTTGCTTAACTGTACCGCTTAATGACTCAATTCCAATAATTGCAGGTTTACTTTGACGGAACACAAGTTTTGGTAAAGACATGAATTTCGCAGGTTTGATAATAGCATTGTAAAACGCTTTTTTCTTGGCTTTCTCGATTTCATCTGTCCATGCCTCATAATCTTCAATAATCTGATAGATAACATCTCCTTTAAATAGTTTAACATCAGAATTATTAAGATCTTCAAGGGAATTCGGATGAACATCTACATTAAAAGCAATAATAGCACCATGATTGTCATTTTCATTTAAAGCAATAGATGAATTAATGATATCTCTACGATTCACATCACCTATATTAGCTTCACGAATAGGAATTTCTAATTCCCTCAATAATTTAACGATAGCTTCAAGAGAACCTAATGTATCCGCTTTAACTAAAATACCTTCATCTTCAGTGCTGATAGTAATATCCTCTATTTCTTTTAAGATTTCCTCTTCAACATTTTCATCATCACTTAAGACTCTAAGTGGTGAACCTGAAACAACATCATCTAAATTAGGAGCTGCAATCTTGATACCTGCAGCCGCAACGACTTCATCGAATTTTTGGAATTTCTTTTTAGAATCCCTCATTTCCTCTAATGGAAGAGGTCTTAAAATAGATCTAATTTTAGTTGTTAACACTTCATTGGAAGAAGTCATTAAAGCTATTTCATCATTAGTTCTTAAAACACCATCATAAATAATACTATCAATTGTGAGACCTAAACCTACTTCTTCTTTGATTTCTAAAACAGTCCCTTTTGCAGGAGCATCTTCATTAATTTCAAGCTGTTCTGTTAAATATTCTTGCGCAAGACCTAAAAGCATTGCCAGGACTTCAATAATTCCTTCACCAGATTTTGCACTAATTGGAATAATTGTAATCTGTGAAGCAAAATTACTTATCCTATCAAATCTTTCTGACTGGAAACCTTCCTTGTGAAGTTCACCAACAATTTCATAAACTTTATAATCTAATTCCTGTTGAACACTAGGAGCCTGCTGTGTAAAAGATTCTTTAAAAGAAGCGCCTTCATGTGTTTCCCAACCAAAAATCATATCAATTTTGTTAGCTACCACTATAAAAGGAGTTTTATACATTTTTAAAATGTTTAATGCTTCGTAGGTTTGAGGTTTAAATCCTTCATTAATATCAAGAATTAATACCGCCAAGTCTGCTAAAGCTCCGCCACGTTTTCTTAAACTGGTGAAAGCTGCATGTCCCGGAGTATCAATAAAGAACAAACCTGGAATTAAATCTTTAATAGTTAATCTAGAGATAAAATTTCCACAGATTTCTTCAATAGTATCGTTAGGAATTTCAGTAGCACCTATATGTTGAGTAATACCTCCAGCTTCTCTATCAGCTATAGTACTGCCTCTAATATAATCTAACAATGTTGTTTTTCCATGGTCTACATGACCTAAAACTGATACAATCGGGGATCTGATTTTCATAGTATCTTTTATTATAATAAATTTGTAAATCTATTTATTCGTAAATTAAATCATTGTCAACAATTTTGTAATCGCAAATTTCATCTTCATTAAAGAAAAGAGCAATTTCTCTTTCTGCAGATTCAGGAGCATCTGAAGCATGAATAATGTTTCTACCGGTATCCATACCAAAATCTCCTCTAATAGTTCCAAGATCTGCTTCTAAAGGATTAGTTGAACCAACTAATTTCCTGATAGTAGTAATAGCTTCTTCT
>CAZQWN010000191.1:0-2031 GCA_964596915.1 uncultured Methanobrevibacter sp. | reverse complement strand
ATTCTTTTTGAAATCAATTTTATATGTTGATTGCAATTTTGTCATATTTTTGATAGAAATATTTATATATTTTTTAGTACAAAATAATATTACTTATGGAGATGAAATCATGAATAACACAGTTGCAAAAAACCTATATCAATTAAGGAGGGAAAACGGATATACTCAAGAACAAGTTTCTAATTATTTGGGAATTACCCAAAGCAACCTTTCCAAAATAGAGAATGGTGAAAGAAACTTTAACATGACTTTACTTGATAAATTATGTTTATTATACAATTGTTCTCCCGAATATTTATTGGGAGAAGAAGATTTCTGTGAAAAATCAAGTATTGCATTTCGAAGTGATGAAAAGGTGGATTTAAACGTAGTTGCAAAAATGAATGAAATTACTGGATATTTAAAATTATTAAGAAAACTGGATGGTGACAAGTAAACATGAATAGCGTTGCATTAGCAGAAATGTTAAGATATGACTGGGGTGTTGAAAGCTTTGCTTCAATAAATATACGTTCTTTGGTCTATAATAATATAAGAAATCTAACTGTACTTTGGTTTCCAATGAAAACCAACATTAGTGGATGTTGCTCAAAAACAAAAGATGACAAAGTGATTTTTATCAATACTAATCATGCCCTTGGAAGGCAAAACTTCACACTGGCTCATGAATTATATCATTTGCTTTATGAAGATTTTGATGACTTTATCGTTTGTGGAATCAATAACAATAGCCAAAGTGAAATAAATGCAGATAACTTTGCATCAACATTATTGATGCCGAATAGTGCCCTATACTGGTTTAAAAATAAAAACCAAATTGAAGACTGGACACTTGAAGATGTGATAAAATGTGAACAACATTATCAGGTCAGCCGTTTAACCATGCTTGTTCGTCTTAAAAAAATGAATTGGATCAGCTCAAATCAATTCGATGAATATAGGGTTGATATAATACGTGAAGCTGACAGATTAGGGTACGATACTAGCCTTTACAAACCATCTCCAGAAAATCAGAAATATTCTTCAATAGGTGAGTTAATACGCTTAACCGAAAAGGCATATGAGGATGAAAAGATAACTGGTGGAAAAAGAAGGGAAATACTATTAAGGAGTTTTAGAAATGACATCATTCATAACTCAAATGAGGTGAATGACCTTGAATAAACAGGTTTTTTATGATACTGACTGTTTAGAATGTTTTTTATTTGTAGATGCAGGTTATATTTTGGAAAAGTTATTCACTAAAATAGTCATTCCCGAACAAGTCTATAATGAACTAATGGATAATAACACTCCACCTATTGTAAAAACAAATTTTAATAAATTAAAGGATGGATTTGTAGAAACTAAACAAATACAATTTGCATCTCAAGAATACACTACTTATAACTTTAATTAAAAAAGGTTTTTGGAGTCAAACAGGGAAATGTTGTGGTGATGGTGAATCAGCAGCAATGGCATTGGCTCACCTGAATAATGGAATTGTAGCAAGCAACAATCTAAGTGATGTGGAAGAATATATTGAAAGTTTAGATATAGAACTCATTACCAGTTCTATGATTCTATCCAAAGCAGTTGAAAAGTGTATTGTCAGTGAAAATGATGCAAATAGATTATGGAATGGAATGATAAAAGAAGGTATTGATTTACCTAAAAATTCTTTTAAGGAATATTATGATGAGCTTTACGATAGTGATTGTGGAAGATTTTTAAAAAATGAACGATGAATCAACATGTAATGATGGAGAAGATTATAAGTTTGATATTGAACATGTTTGATTATTTAGGTGAAAGGAATAATGATAATAAATAAAACTAGAATTAATAAATTGGACTCAATTCAAAAATTTAGATATAAAAGAAGGAGATAATCTGTTAGTTAGTGTATTAGATATAGATAGATTCGATAATTGTTAGTGTTAAAAATTTAACTGATAGATTTATTTTTTTGATGATATTCAATGACATTTTTTTCCATCCATCTTAAATTGTCTAATTTAATTTTATTTTGTGCTCCTTCATATGTTCTGT
>CAZQWN010000190.1:0-2137 GCA_964596915.1 uncultured Methanobrevibacter sp. | reverse complement strand
TTTCTGTTGGTCCGTAACTGTTGTATACGATTGCGTCGGAGTATTTCTTGAAGTTCTCGTATACCTTAGTTGAGAACTGTTCTCCTCCGAGGAATGCGCATTTAAGACAGCTGATAGCTTCGCAGAACTCAGGCACTTCCATATATGAAGCAAGTCTGGAAGGAGTCATTTCTGAAACTTCAGGTTTTTCATTATTTATTAATTCGATTAATTCAGGAATATTCTTGATTTGGGTATCACTAGCTAATATTAATTTGAGTCCGTTTGAGAGGGATGTGAGTATGTCATCTACGGATACGTCGAATGATACTGTTGCAAGACATAGCAGGCTTTCGTATTGTGATTTTGGATTTTGAACTTGGTTTGCAATGTTTTCGTGTGAAATCATTACTCCCTTAGGATTACCTGTTGAACCTGATGTGTAAATCATGTATGCTAAATCATCAGGTGTAATTTCAACATCAGGATTTGAAGTGTTTGTTTCTTCAAGCAGTTCTTTAACGTTCAAGGAATTGTAGTTGTCCTCTTCTGATATGATGTAGTCTGCCTGACTGTTTTCGTAGATGTAGTCGATTCTGTCCTGTGGGTATTCCAGGTCGATTGGGATGTATGCGCATCCTGCTTTAAGGATACCAAGAATGGATGCAATAAGATCACTGTTCCTGTGAAGCATTATCAGGACATTGCTTTTTGGTTTGACTCCTTTCTTAATCAACGCATTGGCAATCTTATTGGCCTTTTTGTTAAGTTCATCTGCCGTCAATGTTGCATCCTCTGCAACAAGAGCTATGTTTTCAGGATTTGCTTCAACTTGCATTTCAAAGCGTTTGTGGATAATTGGATTTTCCACAGGTGTGAAAACAGGCAGCTCTTTTTGACTTTCAAGTTCAATATCGCAGATTCTTTGTTTTTCGATATTGCTTGAAGCGAATTGCTCTAAAACAAATTTCATTGAATTTATGAATGTCTTAATGTAATCTTCACTGTACAATTCGTCATTATAGCTGATTTCAAATTCTAAAGTGTCTTCAAAGGCATTTAAATCGAAATTGACTTTGTATGCAGTTGCCAATAGGTCGTCCGCTGCCAATTCATACTCTTCATATGCCTTGCCGTTGATAAGGATTTCATCTGAATCTATGAATTCTTGATATGCGAAGAAGAATTCTGGTTTTAATTGATAATCTTCAGCAATGTTGGTATATGGATATTCACTGTGACTTATTGTATCTCTCCATACTTTATCAATGCCATTAATAAATTCTTTTATTGTTTCTTGTCTGTTTTTGTTGTTGAATATTAATGGAAGTGTTTTTACCAGGAATCCTTGGGTTTCATAGTATATTGGATTTGATCTTCCATTGAATATAGTTGTTATCAGTGTATTGTCGCTGAATGTGTATTTGTTCAATGTTAATGTAAGAGCAGATAAAATCAATGCGTTTTGACTTAGTGAATATCTGTTGCATAATTCTTTGATTTCATTTGAATCAATTACATCTTTCACGATTTTTATAGTTCCTTCATCAGGGTTTCCGTTGAGGTTTGGTGTAAGTACTGTTGATTCGATTTCCTGTGAGAGTTTTTCATCAAAGAATTCTTTGGCTTCAGTGTATTTTTCGCTGTTTGATGCATCATCTTCAATAAGGCTGTATACAAATCCGTCAATAACTTCATGAGATAATTCCCTGTTTTCATAAGCGTTCGCTATATCTGCGAAGATGTAGTTTTGTGATACTCCATCTGTAATTATATGGTGGAAATCAAGGAACATGACAGTTTCATCATCGGTTTCATATATTTTGAATCTGAATAATTGATTGTCTCCAAAGTCAAAAGCCTTCACATCATTTTTGAGGATTTCATCATCGCTTATTGAAGCGACTTTAACGATTTCGATTTCATCTATTTCAGCATCATCGTTTTTATATTGTTTCAGGGAGCCGTCATCAGTGGTTATAATTCTTGTTTTGACGTATGGATGAGCTTCTATAGTTTTAATTATTGCCTCTTTCAATTTTCCGGCTTCAACATCACTTCCAAACCTTATGACTGTCGGCATTGTATATTTAATCTCACCCGGACTTTGTATGCACTCGTAGTATACACCCATTTGATTGTCGGTTAATGGGAAGTA
>CAZQWN010000189.1:0-2143 GCA_964596915.1 uncultured Methanobrevibacter sp. | reverse complement strand
AGTTGACGATGAAGACAAATCCATTCTTAAAAATGAAATGGTGAGAATCTAAGTAACTTGGAGGAATTTAATGCCTTACAATTCGGATATTATCGTTGTTGGTTGCGGAAATATTTTATTTAAAGATGATGGATATGGTCCAGTTCTTATAAACATATTACAGAAATATTTCAATGACACTAATGACTATTATGATCCAGCTGTTACTTCCTATGTTGAAGAAGAATTTAATAAGGATATCTTAGAAGAAATCAAGAAAAAATTTGATGATATAGATTTGCCAGAGGGTGTTCAGTTTATTGATGGTGGAACTGCAGCTCCTACTAACTTTTTCCCGTTATATACTGAATATGACTGGAAAAAACTCGTCGTTTTAGATGTAGTTGAATTTGATGCAGAGCCTGGAACCATAGATATTTTTGATCCTAATCAGATGCAAAAAGGAAAATATGACAACCCTCATGGAATGACAGTTGAAAACCCACTTCAAGAAATTTCTCAAAAATGTGAAGTTGTAATTGTTGGATGTAAACCGGCTGAGATTCCAACTCCGGATGTGGATATGGGTTTATCAGAACCTGTAGAAAAGGCTATTCCTGAAGCTATAGATATTATTTTAAAAGAAATCGGGGTAAAATAATGTTTGATAAATTGAAAAAAGCTTTTGGCGGTTCATCTGAACCAGAAGCACCAAAAGTAGAGAAAAAAGTTGAAGCTGCTCCTGTAGAAACCAAAGCACCTGCAGAAGAACCTAAAGCTGCTTCAGCAAAACCACGTATTGGTTACATACACTTAAGTGGTTGTACTGGAGATGCAATGTCTTTAACCGAAAACTACGACATTTTATCTACTGTTTTAACTGACATGGTTGACATTGTATACGGACAAACTTTAGTTGATTTATGGGAAATGCCGGAAATGGACTTATGTTTAATTGAAGGATCTGTATGTTTACAAGATGAACACAGTGTACACGAACTCTTAGAAGCAAGAGAAAAATCTGGATTAATTGCTGCATTTGGTTCATGTGCTATTACAGGTTGTTTCACCACTTTCGCTCGTGGTGGTCAACAAGCACAACCTAAACACGAATCTTTCTTACCAATTAATTCATTAATTAAAGTAGATTTAGCACTTCCTGGTTGTCCTGTAGCTCCTGAAATGATTGCTAAAGCAGTCGTTGCTTTATGTGAAGGCGACTTAGACTACTTAAAACCAGCAATGGATTGGGCTGCATGTGATAAAGGATGCGGTTGTGATGTATTAACCAATATTATCCGCCAAGGATTATGTACTGGATGTGGAACTTGTGCTCTTGCATGTCCTACAAGAGCAATGGGCTTTTCAGAAGGTAGACCTAGCTGTGACAGAGACAGATGTATTAAATGTGGTTCTTGCTACATGATGTGTCCAAGATCTTGGTTACCTGAAAGCAGAATTAAAAAGGAAACTGGATTATAGGAGGATTGGATATGCCATTAGGTACTTATAAAGAAGCATTATCTGCAAGATCTACTGATAAAAAAATCTTAGATGTATCACAAGACGGAGGAATTGTTTCAGCATTACTCTGTTACGCACTTGATGAAGGTATCATTGAAGGTGCAGTTGTAGCTGGAACTCCTGACGACGATTGGAGACCAATTCCTACTGTAGTAACCTCTGCTGATGAAGTTATTGCAGCTGCAGGAACTAAATACTCAATGTCCCCAACTTTATCCGCTTTAAAACAAGCAACCCGTCAGTACGGTTTAGAAAAAGTTGGTGTTGTAACAACTCCATGTCAAACCCAAGGTTTAAGAAAAGCACAAGCTTATCCATTCACTAGATTCGTCGTTGACAAAATCAAATTAATCATCGGTATCTACTGTATGGAAAACTTCCCTATGGCTTCTCTTGATACTTTTGCTACTGCAAAATTAGGATTTGACAGTTTACAGGAAGCTAGTAAAATGGACATAGGTAAAGGTAAATTCTGGTTAACCAAAGATGGTGAAGACAGTGGTTTAGCTATCAAAGAAACCCACGGTTACGAACAAGCTGGATGTAACATCTGTCAAGATTACGTAGCTGAATGGGCTGATGTATCAACCGGTTCTGTAGGATCTCCTGACGGATGGTCTACTGTTTTAACCAGAACTGA
>CAZQWN010000188.1:0-2145 GCA_964596915.1 uncultured Methanobrevibacter sp. | reverse complement strand
TAGATGAAGTACAAATTCAGACTGATAGTGAAGGCATGAGATTAGATGCCTTAGATCGTAGTCACATAACTTTCGTACATTTGGAACTTAAAGCTAGTTTATTCGATGAATACATTTGTGATGTTCCTGAAAAAATCAATATTGACACTGATGAATTCATGAGAGTTCTTAAACGTGCTAAATCTCAAGACAGAGTATTGATGTCTGTGGATGAAGGTAATTTCATTATTACTTTTGAAGGAGATGCTACAAGAACCTTTAAAATAAGATTGATTGATATGGAATATGATAACCCTGTTCCACCTCAAATCGAGCATCCAACATCATTCAAAGTTCGTTTCTCAATCTTGAAAGACTGTATCAACGATATTGATATCTTTTCAGATAAAATTGCTTTCCAAGTTGATGAAGATTACTTCATTGCATCAGCTGACGGTGAATTCGGAGATGCAAGCATCAAATATCTCCACGGCGAAAACATAAATGAACATGCAAAATCTTTATTCTCATTGGATAAAATTAGAGAAATGCTCAAAGCAGACAAATTTTCAGAGGAAGCTGAAATTGGTTTAGGTACCGACATGCCGTTAAGTTTAACTCTTAACATGGTAACCGGTGACGGTAAATTAAGTTTCTTGCTTGCTCCTAGATTAGAAACAGATGAATAATTTCATTTGTTTATCTTTTTTTTATTTTAAACACTATTTTAGAGATGGTATTAAGTGGATCAGTTTTATCAAGTCTTACGTAAAGTTCAAAAGAAAGAACGTAACAATGGCACATTAGCTCGTGTGGAGGAAACCTTTTACAATGATATTCACGAGTATTTGGATGATCTTAGACGTCAAGCTATTGAAGATCCATTTTCTAACGCTCACGGAATTCTTAAAGAGGCTCAAATTATTGCAACAGAAATCTGTGAGAGACGTGAACATAAAATCACTGATGCTGCAGTGGTTAACATCCACAGGTCATATCATCTTTTTACAGGAAAACCTCAATTCGACTTGGTTGATACAACCCCTCTGAATTTGACTCCGGAGGAAGAAAAATTCTATTATTCTTTGATTGATACATTAAAAAATCATAGGGGAGCCATTTCACTTGAAAAACTGTCTGATAGTGACGAAGAAGTTTCCCCGTCAAAACCTAAGGAAATCCAATCAACTACGCTGGTGCATCCTAAAGATGATCCCGTTTTGGAAAGATTGGATGAGATTAATAAGTCTGAAGTAATCGTTGAAGAAAAACCTCAACCCACTAAAAAAGAGGTTATAGCTCCGCAGCCTGAACAGATAAAACCTAAAAAATCAGTTCCAAAAGCAAATATTGAGGACAATCCTAATGTAATTGATGAAGTGGATGAATTCTATGATTTGGAATCTAAAAAAATTGCTAAAGATAGTGAATTAGTTACAATGCTTGTTTTTGATGATGTTGACCCTATAATTGGTGTCGATGAAAAGGTTTATGGTCCATTCAGGTCCCAGGATTTAGTGACCTTGCCGATGATTAATGCAAAAATATTTTTCAAAAATAGAAAAGGTCGTCAAGTTAAAATTTAACTCATTTTCCATTAACTTTATATAACTTGTAAAATATATGTAAGATACATATCTATTTGTAATAATAAAAAATTATATTTATTATAATTTGGATTTTTGCTGTTTGTAGACTTGATGCGTTACAAAGCAGTTTCAATCTCTAACATTTTCTGTTAAAACTTTAGTTTAGATAAATTTATAAATAGATTTACAATGATTTATTGATTAAGCACTTTTTAGTGTATTGAACGGTGGAAAAATGAAAATACCAAAAGAAAAAAGAACATACTGTCCTCATTGTAAAAGACACACTGTACATGAAGTACACACTGCTAAAAAAAGAAAAGCTAGTGAATTAACCTGGGGACAAAGACAATTCAGACGTGTAACTGCTGGATACAGAGGATATCCAAGGCCTTTACCTGCTGGTAACAAACCAGTTAAAAAATTAGACTTAAGACTTAAATGCAAAGAATGTGGTAAATCTCACATCAAACAATCTTTCAGAACAGGAAAACCTGAATTTGTAGCTAAATAAGGTGGTTAACATGGTTAGTAAAGGTAGAGGAAACTTTTTAAAAGTTAAATGTTTAGATTGTGA
>CAZQWN010000187.1:0-2151 GCA_964596915.1 uncultured Methanobrevibacter sp. | reverse complement strand
ATACAATATTAATTAATTTAAACTAGGTAATAAACATTTCCTAACTCCTGTAAATTATAGTAAAAATCTCAATATGAATTCAAATTTAAAAAAACATTTAAATATTATGGAACTGAAATAACAATTGTTTAGTGAAATGATTAAATATGAGATGATTAGAGGAATTTCATTTTCATAGTTATTATCAACACAAAGAGTTTATGAAAAATGCAAAAAACAGAAATGGATATTGAAGTCTAAATCATCTTTAGGTTCTTTTAACAAACATAATCACAGAATACATTCAAAAGGTGTAAAAATGGAACCAGTAACAATTGATAAAGAAAAATGCATTGCATGTTCATTATGTGTTAATGACTGTCCGAATTCCTATCTTTTTTTAAAGGACAACGTAATTCAGACAAATGACAAAGGATGCATTGAATGTGGTCATTGCTATGCAATTTGCCCACAAGGAGCAATTACTATGGCAAATTATGACTGCATAAATGAAGAAATTGTTCCAATGAGCGAAATAGACAGTGACATTTTACTTAATGCAATGAAAAGCAGACGTACAATCCGTCAATTCAAATCAAAAGAAGTGGAACAGGAAAAGATTGATAAGATTCTGGAAGCCGGCAGATACAGTCCTACGGGTGCAAATTCACAAAATGTTTCCTACACCATTTTAGGATCCAAACAGGATGAAGCAGAAGAAATATGTGTGAATTTGTTTAGAAAAGGCAAAAAAATAGGATCTTCATTTGTCAGTTACCTTAAAAGAATCAATATTAGTGATAATTTCTTTTTTAAAGGAGCACCATTGGTAATAATTGTTTCAGCAAAAAATGGTGTAGATGGCGGTCTTGCAAGTGCATATATGGAAATCATGGCTGAAAATCTTGGATTGGGAGTTCTTTACAGTGGATTTTTTGTAATTTGTACGAAAATTAGCAGAAAATTGAAAAAACTTTTGGAATTAGATAAGGGACATGAAGTCGTAACATGTATGGTTATAGGTTATCCTAATGTGAAATACCAAAGAATTGTTCCTCGAGAGGATTTGAAAGTTAAAAAACTTTAAAATTTGATTGAAAATTATTTCCTTTCAATCAATTTATATACGAAATCATTTTTTCTGACTTTTGTAGGAATCAATACAGCCACATTAGAGTTTTTGTCTACGCCATCAACAGAATGCCCTTCAATCTGCATGGAATCAATAGTGTGAGTAATAGAACCTGTGGTCTGGCCCTGAATTATGATTTTATCTCCAATGCTTAAATCATCCCAGATTCTCAACTCGGCAGCACCAACCTTATTGTAATAGTTAACAACCTGACCAATGTCCTTTTTTATATATTTAGATTGGTTGTCTTCACTGACCTCAAAAGGAGTGTTGAAATAAAAATTGGTGTCAAATCCACGGTTGAACACACTTGTCAGCTCGTCCATCCATTCATCCTTAACCGTGTACCTGTGAGGGTCTTTTTGATAATCGTCAATTGCTTCGCGATAAATTCCAGTTACCATTGCCCCATAGTCAGGACTTCTGGCTCTTCCTTCAATTTTAAATGATGATACACCACTTTCCATCAATTCCGGAATGTATTCAATCATGCACATGTCTTTCGGTGAAAAGAAATTTGTCCTGTAACTTGCATCATCGCTTCCTGTTATCACAAATGTCTCATCTTCGACATCTGAGAAATTGACAACATTGTCATCCCCTTCTTCATATGTCAATGTCCAGTTCTTGCGGCAAGGCTGCAGGCAGTCCCCGCAGTTGGCACTTCTTCCATATAATCCATAGCTTAAAAAGCATCTTCCTGAAATCGCCATGCAAATTGCACCATGAACAAATATTTCTGTTTCGATTGGTGATTTTTGAGTGATTTCTGTAATTTCTCCCAATGATAACTCACGGGACAAGATAGCCCTTTTGGCACCCAGCTTTTTAAGGGTTTTTAATGTATAAGAATTAGTTACATTTTCCTGAACGCTGATATGCGCTTCAAGACCATGGGATACAGTATCCTCTATCAGACCGATATCAGATAAAATCAGCCCATCAATTTCGGATGAGGATATGATTTCCAGGTTGGATTCCAGCTCATTGGCGAGCTTTTCATTTAAAATAATATTAGTGCATAAATAGGTTTTAGCTCC
>CAZQWN010000186.1:0-2162 GCA_964596915.1 uncultured Methanobrevibacter sp. | reverse complement strand
AAGAAGACATGAGGACTGCATTCGGCTGTATTGAATACAGTCACGGATTATTGGATGCACTGAGGATGATTCACGGAATCATCTAAGCATCAAAACCTTCTATTCTTTTTATGTCAATTATCAGTTTATCAAAATCTGATTGGAAATCCTTATCCTGAATGACTTTAAATTTTTCATATTCTGACATATTGGCTTTTTCAAAAAGCAATATTGACTTTAACTTGTAAAAATCAGAAAAATTAGCGTGACAGATGTACATTAAATGGTGAAAAAAGTTACACTTTAAAAATAACATTAAAATAATCATAGTTAAGATTAATTAAAAAATAAGTTATATGATTAACTATCAAAATAATCAATCATAAAAATAATATTTGAGAGGTTAACATCTAACCTCCCTCCACCATAATTAATTTTCCCGTCGACGGATCCTTATACACCTTACCCATCTCAGTATAACCCTGACCTGAAGAGTTACTGGTATCCGGAGCCTCATCCAACTGCTGGCCCTGATCGATTTCAGCAGTAGTCTTCTGCATCTGCTGCTGAACACTGGTATTGGGATCAATCATCGCCTGCATGTTCCATGAGATAATGACAAATACAAGAAAACCCACTGCAATAACAAGCATCGCATCCACCAGGTTACTTGTACCCGCCATCGGATCTTCCTCGACTCTCTGGCGCCTTGCATTTTTTCTTCGAACCATCTCTAATCAATCCATATAATCCAATACAGCATCACTGAGCGCATCCAAATCAGCCAAATACCTGTCATACCACTGTTTTCTGATTTTACCTAAAACATAACACAATGCACCGCTGCCTATACCGACAATAGTAGTGTTGAACGCCAAAGTCAAGGAAGTTGCAAGAGTGTTGATGTCCCCTGCACCTAAAGCAGCGAGACCGGGACCCATAGGTATCAATGTTCCCATCAAACCCAGAGTCGGACCAATTCTTGTTATAATATCAGTCTTATTTAAATTTTTGTCAATTCTTTCCTCTTCCATTTCAACCAAGCGCCTTGCAGCCGCTTCCCTTGAAGATTTCTTAAGCAAATGAGTATCAGAAACCCTTATAAGGATTTTCTTTTGAGCATCAAAGATACTGGACTGGTTAATTATAACCTGCAGATGCTCAATAGAAGATGCACCTGAAATTTTAAAAATCAAATCATAAATTTCAGAAACCTTAACAGGTTTGTTTTTAAAGTACTCAGCAATAATTTCACCTAAAAGAAACAGAGACACAACCACAATGATTAAAAGAATTATCAAAACTGGGACGGTCAGGCTTTGTGAAATAGTATCCATTGCTGCAGAAATAAATGCATCACCTGGAAATGAAACCAAAAATACACACCTCTTTTATTTAATAAAACGTGTTTTTTATAAAGTAAAACCAGTAACTTTTTTAATTTTACCAGCTTTACTTTAAATCCTTATTAAAGGAGAAAAAACCATGAAAATTCAACAGTCAGATTCCCCATTAAGGAGAATCTGGGAAAGTAAAAATTACTTCCTCTTTACCTTAAAATTCATCACCATCCTTTTTAGTCCGCCTATAACCATAACCTAAAACTATGATGATAGCGAACAAAATGACAGCTAGCGCAAATTGCCAGTTTGTGTTATTAATATCAATTACTTTTTTTACTTCGTATACTTTAGAACCTTCAGAGCCTGAAGAACCTCCAGAAGAACCAACATCGCCGCCAACCGGCCCGGAAGCATCAGTGCTGTTTGTTGGAAGCTCAGTTGAATTTCCAGAAACAGTTGAGTTTCCAGAGCTGTTTGTATTTCCCGGATTTAAACTGGTCCCATTACCAGCACCCACACCAGAACCGGTACCGTTACCTATTCCAGTACCACTTCCACTGCCGTCAGAACCGTTTCCAGAACCAGTACCGTTTCCGGTTCCATTACCTGGATTAGTTCCAGGAGTAACTTCCTGAGGAATCTCATCCGAACTTCCACCTGACCCCTGATAATACCTGACATACTCTTCAATACTATGAATAATTGGATCAGGATTATTTATAGCCTCACCTTCCTCATAACCAGCATCATTCTCCTTATTGGAAGAATTAAAACCTTCAGTAATCTCAATATTCCATGAAACAGACTTTTTAATTTCAGCAGAAATCTTAGCAGTAACAG
>CAZQWN010000185.1:0-2275 GCA_964596915.1 uncultured Methanobrevibacter sp. | reverse complement strand
TAATTCAAGAGTTACTCATTAACAATAATTAGATTTGCAATCCATATAAATCTTTTTAAGATTAAATATTTCTTTAATGATGCAATGAAATCAATATTGATGTTAACTTGTAAATTTATCGGATATCAGTTAATATTAATCATGTTGGTGAAATATAATTCTTGATTTTACAATTATTTTTTTGTAAAAAATATTATATGTTATACAATTAAATTAATAATATGGTATTCAATTCAGGTTCAAAGTTAAAATTCTATTCGAAATTCAGTTCAAACGATTTGATGGTTCTCATTATTGCAGCCCTGATTCAGTTCATAACATCATTCATCGGAAGCATGATTCAGGTTGCACTGCCGCTAATGTCCAGTGATTTGAATTTGACCATTGAGCTTGCAAACTGGATTTCTATTTCTTATATGATAGCTTTAATAGCGGTTTCCATTCCGCTTTCAAGAGTCATTTCCCAGTATGGTGTGAGAAAATCCACCATTGTAGGTGTTATTGTACTAATTATTGGACTTTTGATGTCCGCATTGGCTCCTGATGTTTACTTCCTTTTATTTTCAAGAGTTATTCAGGGGATTTCTGTTGCAGCACTTTTAATAAGCATCTACATGTTCGTTGTAAATCAGATATCTGAAGACAATGTGGGAAGCGCACTGGGCATTGTGGGATCAATGGGCTATATCGGAATGACTTCCGCTCCAACCATTTCAGGATTTCTTGTCTATTACATCTCCTGGAGATTTCTTTTTGTTCTTTTGGTGGTGGCATTCATAATCGAATTGGTATTGCTTTTTAGACTTGACGGTGACTGGAAAAGCGAAACAGAACCGATTAATGTAAGGGGTTCCGTTTTCTATATTCTTCTCATGGTTTTGTTTATCATAGGTTTGACCAATATTACAAGACCGTTCGGTGTGCCTCTTTTGATTTTAAGCTTCATTTCATTTTACATTTTCGTTAAAGTTGAAATCCACAATTCAGATACCATTTTCAATTTGAATCTTTTCAGGAATTTCAAATATGTGATAGGCAATTACGCCGCTTTTATAGCTTATTTCATCACTTTCATCTCAACATATATTCTGAATTTCCACCTGCAGTATGTTTTAGGATTCGATTCAAGAATTGCAGGTTTGATATTGCTTTCAACTCCTCTGGTCATGGTTTTAATGTCGCCGGTAAGCGGAAGACTGGCCGATAGATATGACAACAGGGTTTTGGCAGGCATTGCAATGTCCATTTTATTATGTGTGATGATTTCACTGTGTTTCATCGAGCTTCTGCCATTGTATCTTCTTATAGCGGTTATGGTTGTTCAGGGTGTTGGCCACGGTTTGTTCTCACCGCCAAACAACAGATATGTTCTCACACTGGTGGATAAGGATGATTTGGGTGATGCATCATCAATGCTGACCACAAGCAAGGAAGTCGGTAAAACTGTCAGCCTCTCCACATATAATGTGATTTGTCTTGTAATAATTGGAAATCAGGCAATCGGCAGTAATACAATCTCTGGATTGATTTCATCTTCACATGTCATTATGGCAATTGCTTCTGTTTTGACATTGTCAGCTGCAATATTGCTTTTCTATTCAAAATTTCACTATAATGACTAGCCGAACTGTCCTGAAGTTTGGCTTTTAATTTTTTAAATGACAATGCGCACATGGTTGAGAAAACATTTTCTATTGAATTTGTAATGCTTTGATTATTTTAAAACAAGTTGTTTTATTAATTGTAAACAGTGGTGTTTTGTAATAAGAAAATAGATATATAATCAATATCAATTGCAGAAATTAGATTCTGCAATTTAACACATGATATTGATTTACCCGAAATCATTACGGTCAATTAGATTATCACCTAATTGGAGGTAAAACCTCCTGAGTAATTATTAATTATTTATTATATTTAAAGATTTATAATGTATTGTGGTTTAAACACTTTATGAACAGCAAAAACAGATTGTAAAAAGCATTTTAAATTGAATTTTTAATGCTCCAATTATTTTAAAGAGATTATGTCAATTGTAAATCAATGGTGTTTGTGTTAGGAAAATTAGTATTTAATAATCAATATCAATTGCAGAAATTAGATTCTGCAATTTCCAATAGATATTGATTAACCCATACTTAATACGGTCAATTAGATTATCACCTAATTGTGGAGGTTAAACCTCTTGGTTAATTGTTAATAATTTATCATATATAAATATTATGCAAATAGATAATGTGTGCTTTATACACGGGGAGAACAGCGAAACTGGGAT
>CAZQWN010000184.1:0-2276 GCA_964596915.1 uncultured Methanobrevibacter sp. | reverse complement strand
TAATGGACGTATTTCTTTAAGATACTGTTCTCTTTTAATCATAGCCATCACTTGTTAAATTATATGATTTAATTAATATAAATTTTTTACCATTGAAAGTAATTTTTTTAAAAAATATTTTAAAAACTACTTTATAAAGTAATTTTTTCTAATATAAAATCAATATTTACTTTGCAAGGTATTTTTATAAATATAAAAAATAAAAAATCAAATCCCTTTTTTACACATTTTATTGTCAAAACTGCATTTTCAACCTGTTACAAACTGTAACACTTTTAATGCTCACCAATATTGTGAAGGATTTTTACACCCACTAAGAATTCCAACAACATCCACCACTGAAAAATAGTACACTTCTATTTCCCCATCCCATTTCAGTCTTACTTCCTGATTTTGAATCAATTTAATTTTGTTTCATCAGTCATTTTCTCTCTCCTTTAATCTATTGTCCCCATTTCATAATATTATGTGAAAAAAACTAATCAGTAAGACGAAACCGTCAATTTATGAGTAATTTCCTTGACAATAATATTTTTAGTGAAAATCATATTTAAATTAAATGAGAGACCATTTGAAAAGTATTTGACATGAATGTGACCTTTCAAGAAAACAACACTTACAATCAAAAATAGTACTATGAACATTCCATAGTTAAAAAAAGAAATTCCCTAATCTATTATTCGACAGGTTTAATCCCTGAGTAAAATAATAAAAAAAGAGATTAACCACAAAAAAATGCGGTTAATCTGTAATGTCTTCATTTTCCTTTGGCATCCTACAACTAGCAATGTCTCACATACCACCGCAAGGGCGATGAATTTTAAAATATCACTTTAAATCTGCCCATAGACTTAATTAATCAGCAATCACATTTTTTTAAGTTAAAACTTCACCTCCATTTGCCTTGATCATGAAATATGTGAAGTACAAAATATTGCTGAATTCATATTCCCCACTGTTTTTAACACCTATTGAATTAAATATGCCGATTTTAATCATTTTTGCTAAAAAATTGCTTAAAACACCCTTTTCATCATCGGACCAATAATCCTCCAATTCAGATTTATGAAAGCTGTAAATCTGATGCTTGCCCAATTTCAAAAGAATATTAATGTAATGTTTAGATCCTATTCTATTTAAGTCCGGACGTATCTGTTTGCTTCCAAGTTCATTAGCAGCATTCAAAACTCCAATTGTTGCAGTTTCCTTTGTTATGATTTCACCATCTGCTTTCCAAAATACCGCATCACCAATATGCTGCATCATTAATGGGGATCCTTGAGAAAAAAAACAAGCAGTTCCAGTGCATCATCTTCACATTTCATCCCCACACTATCAAATGCATTGATGAAAAATTCACGAACATCAGTGTTTTCAAGACTGCTGATTTCCTCATGGTGGAATATCCTGCCGAATGACAAGTCCTGCAAAACAAGATTGTCGAATTTTTCAGGATATCCTGCAAATAAAATATATAAAGGCAAGTCAAATGAGCTGTCAACTTCAATTGTGTCTGCAAATCGTTTATACCAGTTTACAAATTCTTCCTGTTGGGACAATCCGTTGATATCATCAATCACCAGAAAGATGCAATCGTAATCATCAAACTCATCATTAATCAATTCATTTAATATATAATGAAAACTGGCCACCAGGTCTCTTGATGTTTCTTCATCCGGCTTGAAACGGATTTTAGTACCCAGGAATTCAACACTTTCAATACTTCCAAACAACCCTTCAAAGTTTCTTTCAAAAAATCCTTTTTCCACATTGTTTAGGAATGCTTCGAATATGGAAGTTACAAGATTTTCCAGAGAATGCTGACCTTTATTGGAAACATAAATTCCTAAAGCATTTCCCCTATCCTCAAGATACTACTTGACAAATTCTGCAAGAGAAGTTTTACCTATCCCCTTTTTTCCGGTCAAAAAGAAATGCTGCACATCACAGTTGCAGGCATTGTTATAGTATCTTAAAATCTTTTGAATGCTTGCATGTCTTCCTTAAAAAAAATACGGAGAAACTGGCTTACCCGGTTGAAATGGACTTTCACGATCAATGCTTAAATCAAAGTTCATCATTTTATTCCTCCAAAAAATCTTTCTTAAATTTTTCATAAACCTCCTATATAAAAAAATCAAAATCTATATGGGTATATTCCTTTTTGAGAATACTCGATTTCCAACCATCTTTTAAGCAGTTTTTCTGAAATCTCATATTCCCCACCTGTAAAACGAATCAAATCTAAATTTTGTAATTTATTCAATTTATCACTT
>CAZQWN010000183.1:0-2294 GCA_964596915.1 uncultured Methanobrevibacter sp. | reverse complement strand
TGAGTCTTAAAACAGTGAATGTGTATGAATCATTTGAATCAGTGTGGTTTTCATCACCTGTGCCTGTTACGTTTAAAGTGTATTCCCCCGGAAGCAGACCTGCCTTAATGGTTACAGTATAACCGTTTATTTCAATAAAGTCATCAGAACCGTTGATTGTTGCAGTGATTCTTGTTGTGTTTTCATGATTTACTGTAACAGTTTTATCAATGCCGTATGAATAATTATCAAAGTGTACAATTGAAACGCTTGAATTTGCTTTATATATTTCAAATTCTTCAGGATTATTTCCGGTGATAATGTAATTATTTTTATCGTTTCCAATAGCTAATGTGAGTGAATAGTTGCCGACTGCCATATTATTCCAGGTGTATGCGAATGATCTTGGATAATTTCGAGAAGAAATATTAAATGTGGTAATCTCAGCACTGCCGTTTAATAATTTAATATCACTTACATTCAGGTTTGTTCCTTCATCAAATTTACCTGTAATAACTTTTGTGCAGTTAAATACTCCGTCATCTATTTCATCAATAGTTACAACTGTATCGAATGTTGAATTTTTTATTGTGAAATCACTAATTGCATAAGATTCACCAGCATATATATTTCTACAGTAATTCTCTGCATTATTGTCACTGAAAGTTGAATTTGTTAATATGGTATGGGAACCGAATCTGTATATGGCACCTCCATCATGGGTTGCATTATTTCCTGTGAAATCACATTTATTTAAACTTGCATCATCCCCTCTCCAGTATATTGCACCACCATCATTTGCACTGTTATCAGTGAAATTACAGTTAATCATATTACCATGATCCCCTCTCCAGTATACGGCGCCTCCGCCTGATTCATCACCGCTTCCGGTGAAAGTGTTATTTATGAAAGTACAGTTGCTTAAACTGCAATAGGCGCTTGCCCAATAGAGAGCACCTCCTCCACCATTAGACACACCACTGGAGGTGGCGGTATTGCTGATAAAAGTACAATTGATTAAATTACTATTAAAATGATTGGCTGCCTGTATTCCCCAGTATACTGCACCTCCATTACGGGCAGTATTGTTGATGAATTTACAATTGTCTAAAATACCATTTGTGCAATTCCAGTCAACAGCACCACCATTATTGCCTGCAGTATTGTTGATGAAAGTGGAGTTTCTTAAAATACCATAGGTACCGTCCCAGTCAATAGCACCACCGCTGCCTGTGCTGTAGTTACCGTTTGCAAATATCAGCTTTTCAATTGTCACATGATCTGATTCAACATCAAATATGTATCCCTTTTGATTTGCATTAAGTGTTGCATTACCTTCACTTGTTAGTGTCCACGGTTTAGAGATTGTTTTTCCATAAAAATCATCATAAGTGCCGTTTTTAAATATTACAGTACCGTCATCGGTCAGGATGTCAGCTACACTGCCCCATGTTGTCGGATCATCTGCTGTTACCCCCAATCCTGTGCCGTCTGGGGAAACCCATACAGTACTGACTCTTGAAACATTGAAGTATGTAATTTGAGAAGACCCGAGGATATTTCCATTACCCGTGTTTGTAATATTTATGGAATAGTTTCCAACATTCCTAATAGCTGAAATATTATTTAATCCGCTGCCTTGAGTTATTACAGCTCCGGTTTCGAGATTTTTTATTACCCATGAAACTGATACTGGATTTGTCACTGTGAAATTTATATTTGTCGGATTTCCATAACTGACATTTGAAATAGGATTGATGCTTACGGCTGATGAAGCCGGATTTATATGGACTGTTAATGTGTTACTTTTATTTGAAGCATAGTTTTCATCCCCCGGATAGTCGATATATATTTCATAGTCACCAGCACCGAAATCTGATCTCTGATATGATGAAACTGAAAGTGGAGTTTGCCATGTGGTATTAACATTTCTGATGAAAATATATCCGCTTCCAGATGGATTTCCGGTTGAAGATACAGCGAAATTGATGTTATCGCCGTATGTGGTTGTAAGTGAAGATGAATTTCCATTTGCAGTCAATGAAATGACAATTGTGTCTTTAACTTTAAGGGTTTTGTTGGCTGAAGTACTTGAATTATACATGGTACTTCCAACATATCTTGCAGATATGTTAAAACTACCCGCATTTGCAGCATTATATGTATATGTACTACCTACATTTATAGTGTTTTGTAAAATTCCATTAACATAAATTTCAACACTGCCTGAAGTAAGTGTAGTGCCTCCGCTTGTAACTGTCGGAGTCACAGTAACTGAATTGCCTTTTACAATTTCATTTGAACTTAAAGAAACA
>CAZQWN010000182.1:0-2295 GCA_964596915.1 uncultured Methanobrevibacter sp. | reverse complement strand
AGCATTATTGGTCTGTTGTTTTTGCATAGATAACCGTTCCAGATTCGTGGCATGTCCACTTTTCATGTTTTTTCTAATGTCTCTTCTTCAACAGGATAGTCAACATCACTGCAAAATCCTAGATATTCAATGAGGTCATGCCGAAGTTTACTGTTCATATTGCCTGACGGTAACAAAATCAATGCGACTTATGTCGCTAACGGAACCTGGTGGGGCAGTACATATTATTGAAGATTGTGATGTTTATCAGATTAATGCATCATATGTTGGATTGGACAATGTAACTGTCAACAACGGCACTATTGCTGTTAACAGCGATTCCAACAATCTGGCTGCGGCAGATGTAAGTGCAACATACAAAGTAGACAAAATAATTGATTATTAAATTGACTGACGGTCAAGCAAATCCCTTGGCCAGTAATAATGTCCCTGTTGACTTGAACGATGCTAAAAACTACACTGATGATGAAAACGGTCAACTCAAGATAAAACTCAGCAACGGCTCCATATACATATGTTGCACAAATATCATTTGCAGGCAATGATAACTATCTTGAATCAAATATTGCCAAGGTTGTTGTCAAGAAGGCAACTCCAAAGATTGTTGCAAGTGCAAAGATCTTTAAAACAACTACTAAAACCAGAAATACGCCATAACATTGAAGGACAATGCTGGTTAAGCAATCAAAAATGCTAAAGTTACTTTGAAAGTAAGATGCAAGACCTACAAGGCAACTACCAACTCAAACGGTAAGTCCACATTCAAAATCACCAAACTCTACAAATCCTATAAATCTGTTGTAACATACAATGGAAACAAGTACTGCAACAAGATAACCAAAAAAGCAACCATTAATGCAAAGTCATCTGGACATAAGAGAATATGCCCTGAAATAAACAGAAAAAACAACAAAAAAATAATATGTATAAAAATAGTTTTTACTCAGATTCAATGGCCTTCCAGGTCATATCAAAATTTTTCTCAAAAATGAAATCGGTATCATCATTAGCGAAAATTAACCAGGAATATTGAATTCCCATAAACAGTATAACCAATGTTTCGACAATTTTTTCAGTTGGGACGTCTTGTCTGATTTCATTTTGCCTTTTGCCATTTTTGACAAGACCGGTTAAAAATGTTCTAATATCTTTTCCTGTTTGTGAAATTATGCTGTTAACCTTATCTTCGCCATAGCCTATTGCGGTTAAAAGCAGTATTACCTCTCTATAATTGATTTTTTCATTTATGCTTTTGATTTCCACACCGTTTATGAAGTGATGTAAAATATAAAGCAAAGTATCGTGGATTCTTTTTTTTGATGAACCTTCAAGGATGATTTTATCAAAATCGATTTTAATGTAATCAATCATATACTTTTGCAAAATTGCCTCAAATATGTCGCCTTTATTTGAAAAATGATAATATATGCCGCCAGTTGTCAGTCCTGTAGCATTTCGAATTTCACTGATTGAAATGTCAATTGTGTTTTTCTCCAATATTACTTTCAGTGTTTTTTCAAGAATCAAGTCTTTAGTGTTCATCTAACCACATCATGTTTTTCTAGTTAATTATTCATTCTCTGAATCTTATCTTTTCCCATTCCAAATCAAAATTGTCTTCAAAGGCTGAAATCATATCATCAATCCAATATATTTCCCATTGATATTGAATTCCAAGGTACATGAGGATTAATGACTTTGTAAGGTCTTCGGGCGGGATGTCTTGGCGGATTTGTCTGTTATTTTGACCTTCCTCAATAATTTCTGTGAAAAATTCCTCCAATTCTTTTAAAACGCCTTGATAAATTTCAGGGGAATTTTCATAAGCAAATCCATTTGCAGTTAAAACATCCAATATGGTTCTGTAATCTACATTTTCAATCGTTTCAATTTCAATTCCGGTTTGATTTTGTTTAAGAATTTCAACTATGACATCATGGATTTTCTCTTTTGCATTTCCTTTTATCTGCCTGAATTTGTCTATATCAAATTTTACATAGTTTAAAAGAAATCTTTCAGTAATTTCGTCATATATCTCTTCTTTACTTGAAAAATAATGGTATATTCCGCCGGTAGTGATTCCAGTAGCATCACTTATTTCTCTAATTGAAACGATGGAATTTTGCTTTTTAATCATTAATTTTAAAGTTTTTTCTAAAATTAATTGTTTAGTATTCATATATTAATAATTATTATAATTTATTGTTATTATATAATTTAGAGAACGAACGTTCTGTTATTTTTGAAATTGATATTTGCAACGGGTGTTCTGTTATGTCGTGTTATTCTAACTTA
>CAZQWN010000181.1:0-2333 GCA_964596915.1 uncultured Methanobrevibacter sp. | reverse complement strand
CTGTTGGTCCGTAACTGTTGTATACGATTGCGTCGGAGTATTTCTTGAAGTTTTCATATACTTTGGTTGAGAACTGTTCTCCTCCGAGGAATACGCATTTAAGACAGCTTATTGCATCGCAGAATTCTGGTACTTCAAGGTATGATGCAAGTCTTGAAGGTGTGATTTCTGAAACTTCAGGTTTTTCACTTGCAATTAAATCTATAAGTTCTGGGATGTTCTTGATTTGAGTATCACTGGCTAATATTAATTTTAATCCGTTTGTAAGGGATGTTAGTATATCATCTACGGATACGTCGAATGATACTGTTGCAAGACACAGCAGGCTTTCGTATTGTGATTTAGGGTTTTGAACTTGGTTTGCAATGTTTTCGTGTGAAATCATTACTCCTTTAGGATTTCCTGTTGAACCTGAGGTGTAAATCATGTATGCAAGGTCATCAGGTGTAATTTCCACATTTGGATTGGAAGCATTTTCTTCTTTGAGCAGTTCTTTAATGTTCAATGAATTGTCAGTGTCCTCATCTGAGATTATGTAGTCTGCCTGACTGTTTTCATAGATGTAGTCGATTCTGTCCTGAGGATATTCCAGATCGATTGGGATGTATGCGCATCCTGCTTTCAGGATACCTAAAATTGAAGCTATTAAGTCGCTGTTTCTGTGAAGCATTATTAAAACATTGCTTTTTGGTTTGACTCCTTTCTTAATCAATGCATTGGCAATCTTATTTGCTTTTTCGTTGAGTTCTGAGGAGGTCAATGTTGCATCTTCTGCAACGAGTGCGACATAGTCAGGGTTTGTTTCAACCTGTTTTTCAAAGCGTTTGTGGATAATTGGATTTTCCACTGGGGTAAATTCAGGTAACTCATAGTCACTTTCCAATTCCACTTCACTTATTATAAATTTGTTAATGTCATTTTCTATGAACTGATTTATAACTAAATTGAGTGAATCTAGGAATTTTTGTATATAATCTTCACTATACAACTGGTCGTTATAGTCTAATTTAAATTCAACAGAGTCTTCATAGACAAAAATATCAAAGTTGATCTTATAGGCTGTTCCTGAAATGTCATCAGAACTCAATTCATAATCTTCATAAACCTTGTCATTTATGGTTATCTCTTCGGATTTGAAGAATTCCTGATATGAGAAGAAGAATTCAGGTTTTAATTGATAATCTTCTGCAAGACTAGTGTATGGATATTCGCTGTGATTTATTGTATCTTTCCATACTTTATCAATGCTTTCAATAAATTCCCTTATAGTTGCATTTCTGTTTTCGTTGTTGAATATTAATGGAAGTGTTTTTACCAGGAATCCTTGAGTGTCATAGTAATACGGATTTGATCTTCCATTGAAAATTGTTGTAATCAGTGTTTTATCGCTGAATGTGTACTTGTTCAATGTTAGTGTGATTGCAGACAGGAACAGTGCATTTTGACTTAGTGAATAATCATTGCAGAATTCCTTAATGTTTTCATAATCAATCTTTTGAACAATAGTTTTCATTTCACCTTCATCAGGATTGCCGTTGAGGTTTGGTGTAAGTACTGTTGATTCGATTTCCTGTGACAGTTTTTCATCAAAGAACTCCTTGGATTTGATGTATTTCTCACTGTTTTTAGTATCTTCCTCAATGAGGCTGTATACATATCCGTCTACAATTTCCTGTGACAGGTCTCTGTTTTCATAAGCATTAGCAATATCTGTGAAGAAGTTGAGTTGTGATACGCCATCTGTAATCAGGTGGTGGAAATCAGAGAACAATACAGTTTCATCATCTGTTTTGTATATTTTAAATCTGAATAATTGGTTTTCACCAAAATTAAAGACTTTTACATCGTTTTTGACGATTTCCTCATCGCTTATTGAATCCACTTCAACAATTTCTATTTCATCAATTTCAGCGTTGTTGTTCTTATATTGTTTCAGGGAACCGTCATCTGTGGTTATGATTCTTGTTTTGATGTATGGGTGAGCTTCAACTGTTTTGATTACTGCATCTTTCAATTTGTCTGCATCGACGTCGCTTCCAAATCTTATGACTGTCGGCATGGTGTACTGGATTTCGTCAGGATTCTGCATGCACTCGTAGTATACACCAAGTTGGTTGTCAGTCAATGGGAAGTAGTCTATTTTATCAGCCAATTCTATAAATTCGTCTAAAGTGGCGTCTTCACTGCTGTCTTCAATTTCTGAAGCGAGCTTTCTTATAGTCGGGTCATTAAATAATACTGAAATATCAAGGTTAACTCCCATTTCCGCATAGATTAATGAGTTGAATTTCATTAAGATTAATGATGTAAATCCGATTGCGTATAAGTCATCG
>CAZQWN010000180.1:0-2449 GCA_964596915.1 uncultured Methanobrevibacter sp. | reverse complement strand
ATTATGTACTGATTAATATATTTCATTAATAATTAATATAAAGGTTACTTAGAAATTAAAGCCAAAAAGTTTATATACTATAAAACAAGATTTGTAAAAAATAAATTATATGCAATTAAATAAGAAAAAAAGAAAAATTGGATGGAATTACATTCCATCAAGACTCATATCAATCATATTTTGAGTTTGTTGAGCCAATTCATCAGGAAGACCAGTAATGTCCATATTTAAAAATCCTCTAACAATCATTGATTCGGCATCTTCTTCAGAAATTCCTCTAGAAGTCAAGTAATTAATCTCATCTTCGGATATCTTACCTACAGCTGCTTCATGAGACATTTCCAGATTTGCAGAACTAGCTTCAAGTTCTGGAACTGCATAAATAAAACTGTCATCTGACAATACCAATCCGTGACATTCCAGATGTCCTTTAACATCAGGAACAGTACCTGCCAAATGACCTCTAGCATAGATTTTAGATTCATCCTGTGCTACAGCCCTTGAAATAACTTCTCCCCTTGCACCTTCAGCATTCAGCAACACTCTTGATCCCACATCAATAATGGAATCTTTTTTACCGCCTTGAATACTTTGGAAAATAGCTCTTGAATTTTTACCGTCACAGTATGCAGTAGGGAAAGACTGAATAGTACTTACAGGACTTGTTAAAATATAATTGTTAATGTAAGTGGAATCATCCATTAATTTAACACCAGTTCTAGGACGCACTTCAACTTGTTCGGCCCAATTGTGAACCATAGTAAAAGTGATTTTAGCACCGGGTTTCAAATACATTTCAGATACACCGACATGCATGGCAGAACCTACATCGTCACCAGTTGCACAACCTGTAATCAAATGTAACTCAGAGTTCTCTTCAGCAATAATTACGTTGTGTGCTGTTTGCATAATATCTTCATCACTGATAAACATACAAGCCTGAACAGGCATTACTTCCTTGGTTCCAGGTAGTGATCTTACAAAATATCCGCTCAATACACCATTTTCCTGTTCATTTAAAGCTGTTTTTGCAGTGTATTTGTCAGCATCTGGTTTAACAACATTCCAAAGATAATCATCCAACCAACTATATTTTTCCATTGCAACAGCCATGTTCATAACTTCAATTGAGTCAGACATAGCGTTATTAGTAAAAATGTTACTTTGATCGACTTGTAAAAATGAACCGGACCTATTTTTTTCTTCAGTGTCAACTCCAACATGTAAAAGATCTTTTTGAGTTTGTTTGTCCAAATCTTTTAAATCATCAATCATATCTAAAGCATTTACAGTTTCATCAGTGAAATTTTCAATAGTAACATCAGCTCCTAAAGCTGCTTTTTTTTCTTTTGCTCTTTCAGCATCACTATAAACATTGCGCACACTCAACACATCCATTAAAACCGTTTTTTCTAATATCTTCCAAAATTTCAGTAGGATTTCCGGAACAAGAAATTACTCCGTCAATCAAGACATGTGCCTTATCTGCACTTACAAAATTTAAAATATAACCCAAGTGAGTAATTAAAAGTCCGCTTCTTTTTCTTGAACCTTGTGGTTTGTCCTTATCAAGCAATGTACCAATTTCAGAAGCTAATAATTCTACATTTTCAATATCCACACCGGAATCAGGTTCGTCAAACATTGTAAAATCAGGCATTTGAGCCAATAGCTGTAAAATTTCAGAACGTTTTACTTCACCCCCTGAAAATCCTAAATTAACATCCCTGTCTAAAAATTCATCACTGAACTTGAGCTGTTTAGCCAATTCTTGCATTCTGGAATTCAATTCTTCATCCATATCCTGATGAGATTCAATTTTCAATAAATCCCTTACAGAAACTCCTCTGATTGAAGGAGGGGTTTGAAAACTTACTCCGATACCTAATTTAACTCTTTCAGCAGTAGTTAATTTAGTAATATCCTGACCTTTAAATTTAATAGAACCTTGAACTACTTCATATTGTGGAAAACCTAAAATAGTTAAAAATAAAGTACTTTTACCAGCACCGTTAGGTCCTAAAAGAACATGAGTTTCACCTTCGGCAATTGAGAGATTGACATCTTTTAAAACTCTTTTACCGGCTACTTCTACGCCTAAATTTTCTATTTCAAGCAACATATAATCACCTTAAAATTAAAATATGAATTTGTTTTATACTATAATAAATATAGCATTACTGAATATAAATAGTTAACAATAGTTAGAAAAAAATAATAAAAAAAGAGAATAACTGAAATTATTCAGTTACAATGATAAATTCGCCGACTTTTTCAACTTTAGCAAAAGGAACTAATAACAAGTCACCGTTTCTTTTAGCTCCTTTTACATGAATATTACGGTCACTTTCAACTCTGATAGCTATATCAACAATTTTACCGGTTTTTTCATTGATAATTAATTCATCCAATACACCGAGAATACGTGCATTGTTGGTAGCTACTTGAT
>CAZQWN010000179.1:0-2510 GCA_964596915.1 uncultured Methanobrevibacter sp. | reverse complement strand
CCATTTGAACGATATCCACCATCACTAGCATAAACATCACCAGAAACATTCCATCCAGTCATACCATTCTCAAAACTGGGATTAACAATAACAGTTCCTTTATAACTAACATATTTTTCCAATAAATCATCATTACCTGATTTATACCCCAGTTCATTAAAATTAGCACCTAAATTATCATCAATATTTAACTCATCACTAACAGCCAATCTTTCCAATATAGTTTTTGAGTAGTCATCATCAGAAATTACAATTGAATTATTATTCCTTAATTCAATATCACCATATTTGGAACTATCCTCATACAAAACATCACAATCATCCAAATCAACTGAACCATAATCACATAATTCTAATGCATCCTCAACATCCGAATCAGAAGTACAATTATCCGCAGCAGAAACCATACTCACAGTTAAAATCAAAAGAAAAACACTTAAAATAACCATAAAAAATTTAATTTCATTATTCATAATTCACCATCCCTACATTATAAAATATGAAAAACAAATATAATGGGAAAAAAATATATTATCCTCCTTCAACCATTATCAGCTTGCCTGAATTCGGATCCTTATAAACCTTACCCATCTCAGTATAACCCTGACCGGAACTATTACTAGTATCCGGAGCCTCATCCAACTCCTGACCCTGATCAATCTGAGAAACCTGTTTCTGCATCTGCTCCTGAATATTAGAATCCGGATCAATCATAGCAGTCATATTCCACGAAATAATCACAAACACCAAAAAACCCACAGCAATAACCAGCATAGCATCCACCAAATTAGAAGTACCAGCCATAGGATCCTCCTCAACTCTCTGACGTCTTTTCTGCCTGCTTCTAACCATAACATATCAATCCATAAAATCCAATACAGCATCACTCAAAGCATCCAACTGAGACAAATACTTATCATACCACTGACTCCTAATCTTACCCAACACATAACACAAAGCACCAGAACCGATACCAACAATAGTAGTGTTAAAAGCAATAGTCAAGGAAGACGCCAATGTGTTGATGTCACCTGCACCCAAAGCAGCCAATCCTGGACCCATAGGAATCAAAGTACCCATCAAACCCAAAGTAGGACCAATACGAGTAATAATATCACTACGAGATAATTTCTTATTAACATGCGCCTCCTCATCCTCAACCAAACTACGAGCCAAAGCCTCACGAGAATCCTTTTTCAAACTTGAAGAATCCGCAATAGACACCAAAACACTTTTCTGAGAATCATACAAATAAGAAGAAAGAACAATATCCTTAACCTCATCACAAGAAGAAGCAGCATTAATACCATAAATCAACTCACTAACACTAACATCACCCAATTTTCTTCTTGATAAAAACTCAGCAATAACCTCACCCAACAATATTAAAGAAACAATAACAATAACCAAAAGAATAATCAACACAGGAATATTCAAACACTGCGAAATACTGTTAATTGCAGAAGTAACAAAATCTGTACCAACCATAAAAAAAATCAACCCCTCATCAATTATATTTTAAAATATCTTATTATATCGCACTTTTAGGACTCAAACCTAAAACATAATATCTTTCTTATAAGCACCATCAATGACCTAAAAAAAATATAAAAAAAATAAGTGAGAAAAAAAATTCTCACTTTTATTTAATTGTTATTTTTACTGATTTACTTGCACTGTTGTAAGTGTTGTCACCCTCATAATTAAGGGTAGCAGTGTATTTGCCTTTTTTGGTTAATTTAAGGCTGAAAGTTACTTGGCCTTTAGCATTGGTTTTACCGGTGTATGTTTTGCCGTTGATTTTCATGGTAACTTTTAAACCACTTCTCAAGTGTGCTTTACCATCATAGGATGAACCTACAATTGTAGATAAAGTTACTGTGTATTTTTTGGTTTTAGCAGCAGCTTTATATGATTTTGCACTTGCTTTGATTGTGATTGGTTTTTTAGCCAAATCAATACATACTACAGCAAAAGTACTATTGTAGTTATCGTCACCAGCAAAGGAGAATGCTAATGTGTATCTTCCAGCTCTAACCATGTTTAAATTGTATGGATCGAAACTACCGTTTTCATAAGTTGTTCTGTTGTAAATCTTATTGTTTACAGCAAATTGAACAAGAACATTGCTAATAGGCTTGCCATTAACATCAAGTAATTGGGTAGAATATTTCATACCTTCTTCACCAGCTTTAGTATCAACAGCATAACCAGTTAAAGTAATAGCATTATCAAGGATATCGAATTTAGATTCAACTTTAACAGTAGTTGGAATATCCAAGGACAAAGTACCATTATCAACCACACCAGAATATTTCTCACCATTTACAATAACAGTAACATTAACTGGAGCTTCTAACTGTGCAGTTAAATTACCAATCTTAGCATTAGCATCAGCAAGATCTTCAGCCAATTTAGACGCATTAATTTGAGTCTCATTCAACTCAGAAGTCAAATTATCAACCATAGCATTAGCATCAGCCAAATCACTAGCCAATTTAGACGCATTA
>CAZQWN010000178.1:0-2613 GCA_964596915.1 uncultured Methanobrevibacter sp. | reverse complement strand
CACATGACGAATTGATTAAAGACTTCAGTGAAGGAAACCTGCACCCAATGGATTTGAAAAATGGAATTAAAGACTTCTTAATTGAATTCTTTGAACCAGTCAGAAAATACATGGAGGAAAATTAAATGATTGAAGAGAAAGAAGAATTCGAAATGGGCATACCTAACGGTGTCGGTGAACAGATGCTTGCTCACGCATTCGAAAAATTTGATATCAAGCTAGAACAAACCGAATTCGGTCCAAAAATTATTGGAGAATATGATGAGCTTGTAAAAACAAGAGATTTCTTAGAAAATGCTATTCGTGAAAGATTAAAAGAATTAGAAGGAGAATAATTATTCTCCACAAACTTATTTTTTATAATTATAATTTCAAAAAATTTTTATGTTTAGTGTTTTTGAGGTTAACATCACCATATATGATTTCTTCACTGTTAGAACCCAAAGCAATTGTTTTTCCAGAATAATCACAAATTAATGACTCTCCACAAAAATCCATATTATTTTCTCGCCCAACCCGATTACAAATTGCAATATTAACATTATTGTGATATGCCTGAACTTTAATTTCCCATTTAAATAGTTCTGTGTCTTCAAATGTCGCATTTGCAGTAGGGATTATAATTAAATTCGCCCCTTTTAATGCTTCTTGACGAATACTTTCTGGAAAATGTCTATCATAACAGACCACAATTCCAATTTTTCCAAATTCAGTGTCAAAAACATTAAAACCATCTTCACCCGGAAAATAATAATCATTTTCATAAAAATATTTGTTGTTTGCTATATTGACCATCTTTTGATTACCTATGATTTCACCATTATCATTAATTAACAAACTCATATCATAATTTTTACCATTCTGGCGAATGTATAAATTTGGTGAAGCATATATTCCATATTTTGCACATGCCTCTTGAATGCCAATAATATATTTAGAATCATATGGCACCAAATATTCATTTACATCTTTCTTTCGATATTGTGGGAAAAAAGGAGATAATTGAAGCTCGCTAAAACAAATTAAATCTGCATTATTTTCACTAGCTTTTCTAATGAACTCAATTGATTTTTTATAATTTTCATCAACATTTTTTGAGATTTTCATTTGTCCCAGAGCTATTTTCAAGATATCACCTAATTAAAACTACTCAACTTATAGAAGTTGAGGATTCTTACTTCACGGGCTGTATACTTCATTGAATATAGGATTAGCGTGCTATCCCCCTCGTCCCGAAGGTTCAGGAAATTTTTTACAGGTTAACGTTTTCTTTTTTTTAAACTTGGTTATCTTTGAAAAAAAATTTTTTACAAACCTTATGTCAATGCCATTTATCTTAAAAATGCAAGAATTCCACAACTTCTATTAAGTCATGGTATTATTGCATTATTTAGATAAATAAACTCATATCACTTTTCTCTCCAGAACCAATGAATGTAGCAACACCACCCAGTTCAACACCATCAATTAATTCCTCTTGATGAATTCCCATTATATCCATTGACATTTGACATGCTACGATATGAACACCATGATTTTTTGCACTTTCAATTAACTCTTCAAGAGACAATATTCCTTTTTGATCCATTATGGATCGAATCATTTTTGCACCCATTCCACCCATGTTCATTCTGGACAATCCTAATTTTTTAGTGCCTCTAGGCATCATGAATCCGAATGCTTTTTCAATGATAGTCTTTTTGACACTTACTTTTTCAGGTTTTCTTAAGATATTCAATCCCCAGAATGTGAAAAACATAGTTACATCTCTTCCCATTGATGCCGCTCCATTTACCATGATAAATGCTGCTATTGTTTTATCCAAATCACCACTGAATACAACAAAAGTCTTATCATTATTTTTTGGAATTTCTGGAATATTTTGTTTCACAATGACTGCTTTGATAATGCAATCATTAATTTCTAGAGATTCTAAAAGATTTCCAGTCCTATCACACCAAATCTTAATATCTGAAGCAAATGCATCTTCATCTGATTCAACAGATATCTTTTGACCTGTTTCAAGTTCTTTGATAGTGTCTGCAATTTGAATTATTGGACCAGGACACATTTGACCTTTGACGTCAAGTTCAATAGCTTTTAAATTTTTTAGATGTTCCTGATATTGCTTGAAACCACCTTCAAGACTAAATGCATCATAACCCAAAGAGTTTAGCTCATCAGTTGCAGCATCGCTTCTATCACCTGTCTTACAGTACACAATAATCTCTTTTGCCTTATCAAGTTTTTCTAAATTGTATGACAGCTCCAAATTAGGAATGTTTATTGAGTTTTCAATCTTTCCAAAAATTAATTCTTCTTCATCCCTAACATCGATTATTTGAATGTTTTGTTTGTCTTTTTCTAAAAATTCTTTTGTATTTAGTGTTTTTGCCATTTTCATCACTTCTTTTGATTCGCCCGAGCAATGAAAAAGATAATATAAAAATATAACAATAGTTATTTATTCATCAAATTAGATATTTTCACACATATTATATAAACATTTTGAAAATATAACAATAGTTATATATCGTAAATTTCAAAGTTATAGTTTTGGACAAAAAATATTTATATTAAATGTGTCTAAAATATTAATATGAGTAGGAATGC
>CAZQWN010000177.1:0-2641 GCA_964596915.1 uncultured Methanobrevibacter sp. | reverse complement strand
ATATAAAATTGATTTCAAAAAGAATAATAAATACTTAAAAATATATAAAACAAAATGATACATAATAATTATAAGATTAATTAAATTATAATAGTATAAATTAAAAAATATTAATTAAATAATTTTTAAATAATTATTTAAATAATATTAAAAATTAAAAAGTAAAAAAAATAAAAATTAGAGCATTAATGACAACACCCTCAACAATTATAAATTTCAGCCATTATTAATTCTAATTGTAAAAACCTTCAATTATAAATGCATTGAAATAACCTTCACCTTACCGTTAACAATCTTATACTCATACCTGCGATAGAGTGAAATATTACCCATTGCCTTGATATATTCACGTTTCAGATACTCTGGATTGTCCTTGAAATATGTTTGTCTTGTTTGGTCTTTTCCACGGCCGTGAAGCTCATCAACCAAATCCATATTCAACAAAATACCATCCAGACACCCCTGTGTGAGATAGGTTGCATTGAACTTACGAAGCATATGAGGCCTTAGCTTTGCATATCCACCGACATCACCAAATCCCAGATAGTCATTAAGCATCTTGAACTTATAGTTTACATGATTAATCTCATACCTAAGCAATGGCCTGTCCAAATCGAAATCTTCTTGTTTTAACTTTATTTTAGCGATTTTCTGCACACACTCTGGTGTGAGGAATGTGATGTATGGCTTGTCGGTTTTCTGTCTGAGCAGTTTACAGGTGCACACCACATTGTTTTTTCTTGACAAGTACTTCAATGCATCTTGTAAATCATCTTTTTTATGATAAGCTCTTGTTCCTTCAAAAAACACTCTGTTGGTTATTGATTTTGCTTCGCACGTGTTGAGCCTGATGAAATCATAACCATTATCCACATCTTAAGCTCATCATCTGCAAACTTCATTGCAAGCCTCAGCTCGTCTTTTGTCGGCGGATCCTAAAATGATATCACCTCATTTTTCCGAACAAACTTGCTGTTTAAAGGCGGAATAAACGGCACATCAACACGATTATACATATAAACTGTCTTGATTTTAGAAATCGCATTTGTTATTGTATTTGCCAGATAGTTTTGAAACATGTAATGTCTGTATTCAACCAGTTTTGATTTCAGTCTACTGTGTTTCCATTTCACTCCTTTCATTTCATCCTTTTCAGCCTCTTCAAGAAGTTCCCTAAGAGTCATGTCAAAATAGATACAGTACTTTCTCAGTGAAAGCTCATAGCTTTGTGTTGTTCATTTTGAATGGTTACAGCTTATTGAAAAGTTTTTAAATAGCTCGTCATTCATCATATTAACCACTTTTATTTCTCATTTATAAAAAATTTGAGTAAGAGCGCTTGATTAGTAATAAGTATCTGAACTTTTGAAACTGTTCGTATAAATAGTTTCTGTAGTTTAGTAAACGTTGTTTTAGTTTACGTTTTTTCCATCTGATGCCTCGTTCTTCTTCATAGTCTGCTTCTTCTAATAGTTCGGATAATGGTTTGTTTTGGAATTTGGAGTAAAAGTTTAAGGCGATTTGGTACTGTTCTTTTGTACCTTTTTTAATCGCCTTGCTTTTGCAAATTCGTCAATTATGGTTTTATTATTCATACTCATATGTTGCCCTCTTAAATATATTGTAATTTTTGGGAGAGCATTTGAAAAGTATACAATAATATAATTTATAAATTGTTTATAGCTTCAGTGATTAGTTGAATGGTTGCTTCAATATCGTCCATACTGCATACACTTACCGGAGTGTGTATATAACGAGTAGGTACTGATAAAACACCTGTTGGAATTCCTTCACGGGTCAAATGAATTGCAGTTCCGTCAGTTGTACCTCCATCACTCACTTCTAATTGGTATGGGATTTCGTTTTCATCTCCCGCTTTAATCAGCATGTCTTTAACTGATTGTTGGGTTAATATACCTCTTCCGCTTGCATCTGCCAAAATGATAGCTGGACCTTTACCCATTACAACAGGAGCTTCTTCAGGTTTTATGCCAGGGTGGTCACCAGATAATGTTACGTCAAGCGCGATAGCCAAATCAGGGTTTAATTTGAATGCAGAGGTTTTCGCTCCTTTTAAACCTACTTCTTCCTGTACGGTACCTACACCATAAACGGTAGCTCTGGTATCTACTCTTTTTAGGACTTCCATCATTACGTAACATCCCACACGATTGTCTAAAGCCTTACCCATGATTAAATTGTTTGGATATTCTTCAAAGAGTGAATTGAAGGTCATTTTATCTCCAATTCTGACCATTTTTTCTGCATCTTCCTTGTCTTTTGCACCGATATCAATAAACATGTCGTCAGACTTAACGACCTTGTTTTTTTCTTCAGGTTTTGTCACATGTGGCGGTTTTGAACCGATTACACCAACAATCGCTTCTCCAACTGATGAGTGAATTGTTACAGTTTGGTTCATTAACATTTGATCATTAATTCCACCGATGTTTGAGAATTTAATAAATCCGTTATCGTCAATGTATCTGACCATTAGACCAATTTCATCCATATGAGCTGCAAGCATTACAGTAGGAGCCTTTTTTTCACCTTTTTTAGTAGCAATTAAGTTTCCCATACTGTCCTTTTCAATTTTATCAGCTACATCTTCTAATTCACGTGTAATAATTTTAGCTATTTC
>CAZQWN010000176.1:0-2662 GCA_964596915.1 uncultured Methanobrevibacter sp. | reverse complement strand
AAGCTTTATCTTAAGCTTTTTATCAAAGAAGGCAATATATATAATAACTATTAATGATATTTTACTTATTATAGTAATAATACTATTAATTATAATATTGTATAAATCTGTATTTATGTAAATAAGGATATTATATATTATCTATATTTCTGTAAATACAGAAAGATGGAAACTACTTATTTTACCACTTATGCTCAAGTAATATTGAGAAAATATCATAAATCAATAGCTACATATATATCAAGCTACTAATATTTACTATTTTCTTCAAATTTTACTGTTATTTATTAAATTTCGACGAAATTTATTAAATTTCAGCCCTGAAATTTATATTTAATAAATCTTACAAATTTGTAAACTGTAAAAGACAGCACAGCCACAAAAACAACAAAGATTACCCATATGATTAATGTATAAAGTTTATAAAATGAATTATTTTCCTCTGAAAAAGTCACAGAACCGATTTTTATATAATCTGGAGCCAAAGGAATATCATCTCCGTGAATAACACTGTCATTTACATAAATGTCATCAATATAAATGGAGTTGTTAACACCAACAAGACCTCCATCCTCGTTTGCAGCATAGATATCAGTGGTATTGTTGTTTTCTCCAATTTGAACATTGTATGTGATGATTTCACGCCTATCGACACCATACAAATCAGATCTTGACAGATTATTCATTGATTTGATTTTATCATCCACATCAATAGTGATATTGTCCCCTCTGGAGTACTGATAATCATTAGGAATGGAAATAAACTGTCCAGGAACAAGTTTTCCTGTTTTTAATTTATCTACAGTTGCAAAACCGTAATTGCCGTTTGGGGCTTTAATTACAACATGGCCCTTACCATATGGCTCCTTAAGTTTTTGAATCTTTTCCAAATCTGATTTTGAGATAGTATTGTTGTCATTAATCATATTTGCAGTTATATTTTCAGCTATTTGATTATCTATACCATCATCAGTTCCTCCAAGACCAATAACCCAACCATCACTGGTAACTATAACATGACAAAAATAGTTGTTGTCTGTCTTATATTGCTTTACAACATTGTAACCATGCCAATTGACGTTTTCAATGTGAATGTCAGCGTCTAAATCTGAATCACGCCTATAAGACATTAATGTGTCATTTCCATCCAATTGCAGGACTATAGAACAACATCCAATCATGTCCGTTTCATTAGTAATTGGTGCATCTGAGACTGCATTATCATGAATGAATGTTGAGCATGTTCCAAATAATGAAACAACACCTAAAAAAATAATTAATATAAAAATCTTCTTATTTAAATTCATATAAATCCATAAATTAACTTTTACAGTATTATATTGATTTACATATTATTTAAATTAAATCGATTTTTATATCATTCTAATTGTTAAATCTTCGAGAATTCAACTTTAACTTTTGTTTCATTTGCTCACGGTCAATATGAATATATTTATCAGTAGTCTGAGAGTTAGAATGGCCTGCAATTGATTGCACTTCAGCAACCGTGAGAATTTCAGCATAATGAGATAATGCAGTGTGTCTTAAAATATGCACACTGACGTTTTTTCCATAATTTACAGGACAGTCTATTCCTTCGCTTTCTATTCTCCTGTCACATTCATGAGCATATTTCTTTACAATATCCTGAACTCCACGTTTTCCAATTCTGTTACCTTTAATGTTGGTAAACAGTTCTTCACGTGTTACCTCTTCAGCAGCCTTGTTTCTTTGAATAACCGGTCTGTAAACATCATGAGTGTTTTTTCTAAGTTTTGTGATGCGATCCATCATCATGTCATTTAAACTGACCAATGTATCGAAGGTGATAAAAGTAGTTCTGTCCTTCAATTCCCCTTTTGTAGTTTCTGCCCTTAGATTAACATCAATAAACTCACTTGTATCATTAGGCAATTCATAAAATCCATTTTCATCGATAGGAACCTGAATATCATCTTTATTGAGCAATACCAGTTCCTTCAGCCTCATTCCGGAATCAATAAATGTCCTGCAAATAGCATAATCTCTGGCATTTCCGCTCTGATGGATTGTATCTAAAAAGAAATTGCTTTGCTGCCAAGTTAAAGATATTTTTTCTATTCTTTTTTTAGCAGTTTCAGGATCTTCCGCCTTAACCTCAATTATATCCTTCATTTTAATAGGATCATGGCGAATTTCTTCCTGAACATCTTCAGAGTTTATGAATTCCAGAATGTTCATCATGTATGTTTTTACTGTGGTTCTTTTATTTCCACGCTGTTTTAAACAGTACCTACGATAATGTCTGAGTTGTTTTTTGATATTCTTGTCATTTAACTCGTCAATGCCTTCAGATTCAAGATATTCTATAAATTTTGATATATTAAATGTCTGTTTTCTTATGGTTTCTTCAGTTAAGTTTTTTACTTCCTGTTTTTCTTCTAAGTATTCATCTAGGTAGTCAGTTAGCTCATCAACTTCTATCATAAGCTTTTTTGCCTCCTAAAATTTTATACCTAACCCTTGTTATACTATTGATTTTATTAGTATATAAAGACTTCGTATCTTTTCTTTTTAACTGTATATTATTACATAAAATATACGTTCTCTTTATATATAAAATTTGGATAATTTGGGAGTTTCTGAGGAAATGTTGTAAGTGAAGCAATACATATACATCAAG
>CAZQWN010000175.1:1820-2669 GCA_964596915.1 uncultured Methanobrevibacter sp. | reverse complement strand
AAATTCATCTACGACTTAAAGAAGTCATAGTATTCTTTTCACATTTTGATAAAAAATATTTTGAGGTGAAAATTTTGAAGAAAAAAATACTCTCCACTCTTACCATAATTTTAATTGCAACATCAGGTTTGAATTTTGCTTCAGCGCAAAATGAACTTGATGATATTTTAATTACTGAAAACGAAGAAGAAACTAATGAAATCAAACCTGCTAACCAAAGGGAAACCTCTCAAGACGGTCAAAACAATGAAAATCAAAGAAATTCAAATGAACAAAACACAATAACAAACTCAAGTGAAGAAAATAGAATTGGTGATGAAGTAAAAGCACTTGAAGGAGGATACAGAAACGTGTCCTTTGATGACGGATACTACGGTTATTGTATTAATCGTTATTTACACTCAACCCAAAGAGGTGAAACATTTACCGTGAAAAATACCACCAACATCGTTAGTTCAAGATATGGCGAATCTGTTGGAAATTACTTGAAAATTTTATTTGTAGATTATTACAATTATACAATGAATCCTACAACTGACTTATCCGAAGTCATTTGGACTTTTACCGATTATAATTATAAAACTAGTCACGATGCAGTGATTAAAGCAATATTAGAAAGTGCTGCAAACGGAAGAATAATTCCTGATCATGGAGCAGTGGCAAAAATTAATGATACTACCGAAGCAATATTTGATTTCGAATTATTGAATTCAGAGCATGGTGACACCCAAAACTTTTTCGGATACAAAATCAACTATCGTACAATCGAAATTATTGAAGGTGACATTTTAGAATCAAATCCTGAAAATAATACAACAGTAAAAAACGAAACAATAACCGAAAACAACA
>CAZQWN010000175.1:0-1720 GCA_964596915.1 uncultured Methanobrevibacter sp. | reverse complement strand
CAACAAATCCCGAAAATAATACAACAGTAAAAAACGAAACAATAACCGAAAACAACACAACAAATCCCGAAAATAATACAACAGTAAAAAACGAAACAATAACCGAAAACAATGAAACTAAAGAAAAAATAGAAAACAGCACAATAATTTCAAAAACCTGTGAAAATAAAACACCGACAGTTGATCAAAACGAAATTAAAGAAACTAATTTGTTAAATCATTCAACAGGAAATGAATTAACAATTGTCGGAATCTTAATTTTAATTGTAGGTTTTATTCTGTTAATTAAATATATGAGAGATTAATTCTTAATCTCTTATTTTCTTATTATTTTTGGATTTCTACCTGACAAATCCACTATTTTTGATGCGTGATTTGATTTAAGCTCACCAACATCAATAACCAAATCCACTTCACAACCCAATTGGTTCAAAATTTCATTTGGACAAGATAAAACTTCATCATCTGAAAGATTTGCACTTGTGGTAGTTATTGGAAAGAGACTAGCCAATCTACAAGCGATTTCATTGTCCGGCACCCTAACACCCACATAATTGGAGCCGCTGGTCACTACCCTTGGAACAATCCTTCTTCTTTTTAAAATAAATGTGTAAGGCCCCGGAAGATAATTATTGATTACATCCTTTTGCTCGATTGAAACCTTTGCAACCAAGTCAATTGCCTTAATATCTGAAACTAAAATTGACAATGGTTTTAAAAGACTTCTTTTTTTAATATCGAAAATCTTTCGAACGGCTTTGATATCAAAAATATTAGCACCCAAACCATAAACCGTGTCGGTCGGATACAATACCACTCCACCATTAGCCAATACTTCAATAGTTTCATTTATTATTTTTTCATCGAGGTTATTAATGTCTGTTTTTAATATCTTCATTTTCTCTTTACCTAACAATTATATTAGATAAAAATTTATATATAATTATGCTTCAAAGTCTAAGACCATTATTAACAAAAATATTGAACCCTATTGCTCGAAACTTAAACATTAACCCTAATATCATAACAGTCATTTCTCCGTTTGTGGCTATTCTTGCAGCATACGGCTTTGCAAATCATGATTTGATTTTAGGCTGTATTGCAATATTATTGTCCGGATTTTTGGATGTTATGGATGGTGCAATTGCAAGGTTTCATGGAAAATCATCAAAATTTGGTGCGTTTCTTGACTCTACAATGGACAGGTTTGCCGATGCAATAATCTACATTGGAATCATTTTTGGAGGATACTGCGACTGGTTTGTTGGTGTTTTGGCAATTCACTCCGCAATAACTGTAAGTTATGTAAGAGCAAGAGCAGAGTCTCAGGGAGCAGAATGTAACATCGGAATTGCTGAGAGAGCAGTGCGTATGATAATATTAATGGTTGGAGCATTAATCGGATATTTCGCAGGAGATATCTACTTTACATATATCATTTACATATTAGTGATTTTATCATACTTTACAGTTGGACAAAGAATAGTGCACGTTTGGAGACAGTTAAAATGAGTGAATTGGAAAGTCCTGAAAAAATAGCTAAAGATATTGCAAAACTAGAGAGAAACCTGAATCAGGTTGCTGACATTACCTTTGAAGGAAAGGAAAAAGAGGTATATGACAGAGCTGTTGATTATTGGAACGATTCAAAATATTATCTTAAAAAAGAAGACATGAGGACTGCATTCGGCTGTATTGAATACAGTCACGGATTATTGGA
>CAZQWN010000174.1:0-2688 GCA_964596915.1 uncultured Methanobrevibacter sp. | reverse complement strand
AATAAGATTCATCAACAGTATTCGCTTTTTGATATTTTCACCCCCTTTTATAATTAATTTAAAAAAAAGAGGAACAAATTAACCAAATAAGTCTAGCAAATTTGTTCCTCATATAAAATTTAGGCATGCCTAATATTTAAAAGTTTTGGAAAAACAATACTCTCAAAAAGCATATTTAAAAAAATTCATTAAAATAAATAAACAGTTGTTTAATATCCTTATAAAAAAAGTAAAAAAGTAAAAATTATTCGTCACACCATGATTTTACTGTGTCTTTTGCAGAATACACATCAGATCCCGGAACTTGCAAAGCATTTTTTAATTTCAGCACCTTCACATAATTTAGCAATATCCCTTTTTGATGAGCCGAAAGCAGATCCTTCATGAGTTACAAAGGGTTTGACTGTTTTTCCTGTAAAATCCAGCTCTTCCAGCTGTGTAAACATCGCCATCAGAAGATTCCCCACCAGTTAGAAAAACAATATATATTGTATCATAATCTTCAATACCTTTTAAGGCCTGTTTGATTGGTGGTCTGGCGTTTGCCTGCTGCTGTTTTTGGCAACGTCTATGCATTCCATATAATCCTGAGGATATTCTTCTGCAGATTCTACTTTAAACAAATCGGCTCCTGTGAATTCCTGAATATATTCGGCTATTACTTCGGTGTTTCCTTTTTCAATGTTTGCCTGCGAAGTAATTTTCACCATTTATTGAAAAATAAATTACCAAGTCTGACATATTATTGCCTTCAGGTTAATTTTATGAAAAATATCATATATAAATGTTGGAAAATACAACAATAAATTAATCGTGCCTAAAAAAACCGGTTAAAATTGAAATTTCGGCAATCCTAAATAAATATACCTTTAAATAATAAAATAAACGAATAATAACATGTGGATTATTTAAAGAATTTTGTTCATTGGCGGATGACTAATATTCTTTCCACACACTTATTTTAAAAAAAAATAAAGAAGACTCATTTGAGCCTTCCCAATGGAGCAATCATAGTAGTTAACAAAACAAATAATGCCAAAAGTATGGGATTGCTTGTTGCATAATTATTCAGGCTAATCTGATGATTTGAATCTTTAACATCACCGCTTTGATTATCATCACTAGCATCCTCGTCCTCATCAAACATTACATCCACACCAATTTCAACATCCGTTTCACCATCCCCATCATCTGAAGTCCCTGAACTTTCCTGATCTGCACCAGAAACATCATCTGACCCAGTTTCCAAATCTATTGCCATTACAAAGCCTGATGAAACAATAAATATGAACAGCAATGAAAATATTACCAATAATTTTTTCAATTGACTAATAATATCACCCCTTTTAATGAAATTAAAAAAAAAATAAGGTTTTAAAAAACCCTATTTTTTAATCTGAATTGTTGTTTTATAGTATGTGTTTGCATAATATGCAACAATATCATATTTTCCTTTCTTCAAGTTTTTAAGAGTTAAGCTTGCCACACCTTTCTTGTTGGTTTTAACAGTGTAGGTTTTGCCTTTGAATTTAAGAACCACTTTCTTGCCAACAAGTGCCTTGCCTTTAGAGTTTTTAAATGCGGCAGTATACTTAATCTTGGAAATTCTGTTTTTATATACTTTCTGGTCTATAATTATCTGTTTCAATTTAATTACACCATTAACGTTTTCACCGACTTTTTTAACATTAATGCTTGCCTGACCTTTACTGTTTGTTTTTGCAGTGTATGTTTTACCTTCAAATACGAAAGTGACTTTCTTGTTTTTAAGCAGTTTGCCTTTATTGTTTTTAAATGTTACTTTGACTTTAACATTTGTAACCTTTTCAGGTTCCTTGGCAGCTTTAACAGTCAAATCAGTTTCATTAAATGCCTCTTTATAGTTTTCAATCATACTTACAACATCAACTTCATAAGTTGCAGGAAGCATCTCTTTAAGTTCAACTGTTGCAGTGCCGTTTTCAACTTCAACTTCATATTCATCATCAGCTATTGTTAGTTTGTATTTACCGTCAACATCCGCTTTAACTGTTACAAACGGTTTTGCAGGAAATACCACATCCTCAACACTGACAAACACATTAATCCTACCCGGTTCAACTGTTAAATTATCCTCTTTAGCAGATGAACTGTAATTCGGAATATTTCCGGTTACATTAACAGAATACAGGTCAGGAGTTAAATCCTTGATTTCAACTTTACCCGTGCCGCTGATGACTTCAACACTGTAATCCTTACCGTCCACATTTACAGTGAAGTTTCCATCCGTATTTGATTTAACCTCAATAATTGCATTTTCAGGATAAGTGGCATCAATAACAGTTACATTAAAGTCCAATACACCTTCTTTAACTTCCAAATTATCTGTTTTTGAATCATTAGCGTAATTTGGAATTTCAGGAGTGACACTGACACTGTAATTGCCGGGAACTAACTGATCAACATCCACTTTACCAGTACCGTCAATGACCTCAACAGGATAATACCTGCCACCAACATTAACCGTGAAGTTACCATCAACATCAGATGAAATCACAACACTACCAACATCCGGATAAGTAACCGGAGCAACAGTCACATTAAAATCAACACCACCATTCGAAATCACTAACTTATCAGACTCATCAACAGGGCCATAATTAGGAATCTCAGCAGTAACCCTAACCGGATACTCACCAGCAGGTAAAA
>CAZQWN010000173.1:0-2722 GCA_964596915.1 uncultured Methanobrevibacter sp. | reverse complement strand
GGAATTATTGTTTTAGGCAACTTATTGGTATAACTTTAACACCATCTGGACGGGTATATGCAACTTCTCCTCCAGTTAAAACAGCTAAAAAACTTGGATTGTTTAGTTTATCATTTTTTTCTATTAATTTGTTGATTTTCAATAAGTTTTTTGCACCTTCATCAATTTTTTCACTACCTAATTTACATTCAATTAATGCATATCTATTGTCATTCAAATGTACTACGCAGTCAATTTCAATGTCTGATTTGTCGTGGTAGTAATAGATATTTCCATCTAATGGGCTTGTATAAATGCTTAAATCCCTAATGCAGAGATTTTCAAATAAAAATCCGAAAAAGAATAAATCATCAGCACATGATTCTGGACTCATTTTTAGTGAAGCAATTGCGATTGAAGGGTCTATAAATATTTTTTTGTTCCTTGATCTCATTGAAGTTTTTGATTTGATGTCTGGTGACCATCCTCTTATCTCTTCTATAACGAATAAGTCTTTCAATGCTTTGATATAAGAATAATATGTTCCATTGCTCATTTTTTCATTTACATTAACATCTGCCATTATTGTTTTATCATTAACGAGTGTTGAATTATTTCTTGCAAGAGATTTTAAGAGGCTTCTCACTTTATCCGGATTTCTTTTAACGCCGTCAATTGCGGAAATATCTGTGTTGCAAATATTTTGTACATATGATTTGGCAACTAATAATTGTGCTTCTTTATCTTTTTTCACAACAGATTCTGGCCATCCTCCTCTACATGCAGCAAATATTAACTCATCAATTGTCAAATCGGAAGTTATTCCATTAATATCTAAATTAGGATTGTCGAATAATTCCATTAATGATATCTTACCATTTGATTCCAGGCTTTCATATAGGCTCATGGGTCTCATTAGGACTCTGTGTATTCTTCCAGTGCCTGAATGCATTATTTTTGATTCATCAACAACAGTTGAACCTGTTAGAATGTATAATCCTTCGCCTCCAATTTCATCAACACTATTTCTGACTGCGTCCCATAGGACAGGTGCCATTTGCCATTCATCAATTAGTTTAGGTTTATTGCCTTCTAATAATCTGTCAGGATCAAATTCTGCCCATATTTTATATGTTTCCTTTCGTTTAGGGTCTTGTAATTTTATAACACTTTTAGCATGTCTTTCGGCAGTTGTAGTTTTTCCGCACCATTTTGGTCCAACTATTAATACTGCGCCAATCATTCTAAGATATCTTTCTAAATCATCATCCATGTAACGTTTTAAGTATTTTCTTTCCATTTCAATCAACTTATTATTTTTATAATTGGAGACTTTTGGAGTTTTTTATTATATACTTTTGGAGTTTTTTATTATATACTTTTGGAATTTTTCATTGGAGACTTTTGTAAATATAATTAATTTCTTAATAGTATGTCATTTTAATCTTTACTTTGGTATTTCATTGATATGTTGTTAGTGTGAGAGCATTTGATTAGTAATATCTGTTCGTTAACTATAAAACAAATCTGACTAAAAGTAGTGGATAATTTAAAGTGTGTTATGCCAACAGTAATATGAAACTGGTTCGAAAAAATCAGAAACTCCATAATCCAAATTCGTCCTTGCTGATTGGTGAGGTTAAATATGGTGATGTTGTAAAAGAGGTCAATGAACATAGTTTCATTGACACACAAACTAGATTATTTTAAAATATTTCATTATGGTTAAAATTTTTCAAAAAATCGATAATATTCATGTGTTTTATACCATTTTGAGGTTGTAGGGTTCTATCCATTGATAATACATATTTTGGATAATTGTCTTTAATCATTAATAATGGTCTGAATTCTCTTTCGATTGTTTTCTCATTTTCCAGTAAATATGTAACTTGGATGTACATTTTTTTATTATTTTTTTTACATACAAAGTCTATTTCATAGTCATTTATACTTCCTATTGTTATTTTATAACCATGTCTTTTTAATTCGATGAATATTATGTTTTCTAATATATGGCCTATGTTTCTTTGTTTTTCTTCAAGTTGTGATTTATAAAATCCTGTATCGAGTAAATAGTATTTTTCAGAACCTATAATTTCTTTTTTTCCGACAAGATCTTCTTTTGGCGCTTTTGAAATTAAGTATGCATTTTCAAGATATTCCAGGTAATTGTAAATTGTCTGTTTTGTAATTTTTAGTTTTTCATGTTTTAAGTATTTATATACTGCATTTGCGGATATTAAATTTCCTGTGTTTTCAATTATGTATTTTACAATTCTATTGAACAATCCAATGTTTCTAATTTCATATCTTTCCACAATGTCATTTAATATTATTGAGGAGTATATTCCATTTAACACGAGTTCTTTGTCTTGTTGGGAGGATATAGTTAGAGGTATTCCGCCATATTGTTGATATTCTTCGAAACAGTTCTCCAAATTATTATTCAATTCATTTATTATTAAAGGAGGGTGATTTAATTCATTTTTGTAATCTAAAAATTCATTAAATGAAAATGGGTACAGTTCGATATTTACATATCTTCCAGTTAATAATGTTGCAAATTCTTTGGACATTAATTTTGAGTTAGAACCTGTAATGTATAGGTCTGTGTTTTCCAGTTTATAGTAACTGTTAATACTTACTTCCCAATCTTTAACATTCTGGATTTCATCAAAGAATAAATAAACTTTGTTTTTATGGGATTCAATGAATGGAACTACAATTTCATCTAATTGTTCTC
>CAZQWN010000172.1:0-2732 GCA_964596915.1 uncultured Methanobrevibacter sp. | reverse complement strand
GAGAAATTCCCGCACATAACCTATGATGAAGCTGTTGATATCGTAAACGCACACGGCGTTGAAATGCCATGGGGTGAAGACCTGTCCCGTGAAGCAGAAAAGGCATTGGGTGATGAGATGGGAGGATTCTACTTCTTAACCAGATGGCCTTCTGCAATCAAGCCGTTTTATGTAATGCCTGTTGACGGCGATGAAAAATACGCTCATGCATTCGACCTGATGTATAATAATTTAGAGCTATCTTCCGGTGCTACCCGTGTACACCAGCATGATTTGCTCGTAAAACAAATCCAGGAAAGAGGATTAAACCCTGAAGGATTCGGAACATACCTCAAGGCATTCGAATACGGTATGCCTCCTCACGCAGGTTGGGGTGTAGGTGCAGAAAGACTGACCATGGTCATGACCGGATCTGAAAACATCCGTGAATGCGCTCTCTTCCCAAGGGACAGACACAGATTAACCCCTTAATCCCTTTTCTTTTTTAGATTAGCATGGAAAGATATGATATAGCTATTGTTGGCGGAGGACCTGCCGGAATCATGGCCGCAATTGCTGCCAGCCGAAATTCCAAAAAGGTAATACTGCTTGAAAAGAACTCCTCATTGGGCCGTAAGTTGCTCATTACCGGAGGCGGCAGATGCAACATTACCAATCAAAAGCCAATAAAACAGCTATTGAATATTTATCCTCAAAAAAACTTTTTAAAACACTCTTTTTACTCATTTACTAATGAGGATTTGCTGTCGCTATTTGATTTGGAATTCATTACAGAAGAGGACAACCGTGTCTTTCCAAAAAGCGGAAAGTCCAGTGATATCCTGGAAGGCTTAACTGAAAGACTTGAAAATGTAAGTATAAGTTATAACTTTGAAGTTAAAAGCATAACTGACGATTTTGTTATAAATGATAAGCTAAAGGCAGATAAAATCATCATTGCTACCGGAGGGATTACCTATCCGCAAACCGGATGCAACATCAAAAACTATTCTTTGACCTCACAGCCATTGACTGACATTAAATATGGATTAAGTCCGCTCATTACCAAAAAAGACCTCTCCAACATTGCCGGTGTAACACTATATGATGTTGTTATAAGTTATAAGAAAAGAAAGGTTCGGGGAAATGTGCTGTTTTCCCATGTTGGTCTGACAGGCCCCGGCATAATCAACCTGAGCAATGAAATCTCAGAAGGTATAAGTTATAACTTATTAGAAAATGAACCGGAAATTGACTTGGAAATTGCCATTGATTTATGTCCGGAGTTGACCCGTGAGGATTTAACTGACAGATTCACAAAGGATTTTCAACTTAAAGGAAAAACAATGATAAAAAACTACTTAAAGCTATTTTTAACTAACGGTTTCATTGAATATTTCCTTGCCGAATGCGGTATCGATGCTGAAACTCAACTGTCCAGAATAAACAAGAAATCAAAAAACATGTTGGCTGAAAACTTAAAGAGATTCACCTTTGAGATTACAGGCTTTAACAGGGATTTGGCTAAAGTAACTATTGGAGGCATTGATTTGAACAATGTCAATCCCAAAACCATGGAATCAAAACTGATTCCGAATTTGTATTTTGCAGGCGAAGTTCTTGACTTGCACGGTCCTACCGGAGGATATAATTTGAAAATTGCTTTTTCAACTGGTTTCCTGGCCGGATTGTCAGCTGGTGAAAAATAATTTTTAAACATCAATATTTATCTTTGAATGTAATTTTTCACTCAAAAAACAATTTTGAAGTCTTTAATAGTAAAAATATATATTTTAAGCAGTTCAATTTAATATTCAAGAAATTTGGAGGTGTTAAATTGACTGCACAAGTTTTGATAATAACAAAAGAATCAGTAGTATGTTCATCGGACCAGGCAGCAACAATGTCTGATGGAAAAACATATTGGAATGAGAAAAATCTTCAAATTGAGCGATTTGCTTCCATCTGAAATAATGTTTAACGGAAATGCGGATTTTGAAAATTTTTCAAGGAAACATTAATTTCCAAATTCACAAATACTGCGGACTTTGAGAAACTTGAAACAATTGAAAAAGTTAAGGATGAATTTTTAAGGTTCCTTTCTCTAAATACTCAATCAACTGATGTCAATGAGTATTTGGAAGATATTTTGTATTATTTTAAAGAGGATTTGATTTCTAAAATTTATTCAAATGGTTTTGAAGAGGTCATTGGAAATGCAAGAAGAAAAAAAGTGTTGCCTTTCATTAAAGATTATTCTAACTTCAGTGGTGAATTTTTAGACATCATCCCTGATGATGTGGATAAACAGGAAGTTAACCATATCATTTGGGAGATGTTTTGCCATGAGTTGTCATTTGATGGAACTGGTGTAATTTTTGCAGGTTTTGATATTGGGCATGATTTTCCTTCATTGAGATTAACATTCACTGCAACAATCATGGTGAGATAGTCTATGAAGAAGTTGATTCAAGAGTAAATTGTCACAATCCATATTTGAAGGTTTTTGCAATTAATGAAGATGCCTATACATTTATCACTGGTGTCAATTCTAACTTTGAAGAAGATTTAAAAGAATACTTTTTTGATTTAAATCACCAGTACAATCACTTTCTTTTTCGGATTAACATTTCTACATTTTCAAAGCATTTAACTTGTTTTTAAAAAATAAAGATTTATAATCAAATAATCATTTCACTTTCAATCTAAAAAGATTTATCATTTTTTTCAAAAACAAAATATTTAACATATAT
>CAZQWN010000171.1:0-2802 GCA_964596915.1 uncultured Methanobrevibacter sp. | reverse complement strand
TTTTGCTTCTTTAATAAATTCTTTGAAAAAATGTTCCATTAAACCGATTATGCTCATTTGATTTTTCTGATAACATTTTGATTTTGAAAAATCGATGTAAACCACTAGATATTCTTCATCCATTTCTCTTTTTAATTTTTTGAGAAAAACTGTTTTGCCGACACCTCTTATTCCTGTCAATAATAAATCAGGAGCGTGGCCTTGGCCTGTTGATTCTAGAAGATTTTTGATATTAATTAATTCGCTTTTTCTGTTGTAAAACTCTTCATCAGTTAAATTTTGATTGGTCCCCCAAGGTAAGTCGGTCATAATTTAAGCTCCTATATGTACTACAAATTATAGTATGTTTTTTTTATAATATAAATTTTGGTATATACTATAAAATATAGTATATTTTGAAGGTACTATAAATTTTAGTGTATATATTTTTTTTATCATACTGCTAAATTCCAAGGATAAAGTCTGTTCTTTACTATATTTCTCATATTTTTGAGTATATTCTTTAAAAACACTTAATTTATACAAGTGTCTTCTTTAAATTGATTTATATTCGTTTTTCCTATTTTTCAAAGTACTTTTCTTTTTCTTCAAATATTTTATTGACAAGCTCTAGAAATTCTCTATCCACCATATTGGATGTTTGTTTCAGTATCTAATATTTTTTGAGTAGAAAGAATTTCCTGAAACCTTCCTTCAACTGGTGGAATGTCTATTATTCCAATAATGTCATCAAGAGTTATTTTTTGTTTATTAGTTATTCAATACCTTCTTTTCCAATGCATATATTAATTGAACTACCATGACTTCCACAAGTCATGGTAGTTCAATAACATAAATATTATATGTAATGAAAAATACATTATAATACAAAATATAATGAAAAATTAATTATATAATTAAAACTACATTATATTACAATACATAATGCAAATTACATTACATGAGGGTCAATATGGATGAAATTGCAAGCATTACAGATACAAATTTAACCGAAACACAATTCTACAACAGGGCAGATGAAATTAATATGCTGTCAAGTTTATTAGCAAGTACTGAATTCAATTCATCCCCCACTATACTATTGACTGGAATTAGGGGAGTAGGAAAGACAGCACTCATCAAAAAAATCAAAGATAAATTTGATAAGGAATATCTGGTAGTAGATATTGATCTGTCAAGAAGTAATGCATACCAACAAAAAAGCTGAGTCGAGGCAGCATAATCAAAATAATCTATGATGCAATAATAAAAGCTTCGAAGGGATTCGGATTAAGAACAGTTGACAAAAAAATAGAAAAATACTTTAAAACAAATAATTTCAAAATAGATAAGATTTTATCCTACGAACACATTCCAGTACCAATATTTGAAAGTGATGAGAATTATGCTAAATTGGCGGACTTTGTAATGGAATTGCCCCAAAAAATTTACGAAGACAATAGTGACAAATTAAAAGGTGTATTCATTTTCATCGATGAAATACAATTGATTAAAGATTTGGACAATGTGGACAAATTTTTATGGTATATGCGTAGTTTCATTCAAAACCAAAAAAATGTTGCATACTTATTTTGTGGGAGTATGAGCTTGAAAGACAGTTTAATTAATGATTTAAATGGAAAGGATGGCGCATTTGGAGGAAGAATGCTAACAATTGAAATCCATCCATTTTCAAAACAAACAACAAGGGAATACATTGAATCAATTCCAAGAAACATATTGCTGGATGATGGAGGATTTGAAAGATTTTACAAATGTACTCGAGGAATACCATATTACATCAATATATTTGCAAAAATTCTTCCAGAAAACATTACATTAACAGAAAATAACATCATTGAATTATTTAAAGATTCGATTGACTATCTTGCAGTACATTTTGTATTTATGTGGTCTAAATTAACATTTCAGGAACAAAAAATAATTATTTCTTTACTTGGAAACCCTAAAAAGAGAATTGAAATAGCTAACACATTAGGGGTTACTAGCGGTTCACTTAATAGGCCACTGAATCGCCTGCTTGATTTTGACTTAATTGAATATGCAAATGCCAAATACCAAATTACTGACCCAATACTATCCTATTGGCTTCAAAATAGTTATGAAAAGAATGGAATATATCCTTTTAGAAGTATTTAATTAAGATTTAGTTTGAATTTACTTTCAAAAACTTTTTAATTATTGTAAAATTAATTATATTAGAGTTCAAGGATGTTAAAAAGATAAGCATGCGAACAATATCACACGTTTTATACGAATTGTTCGTATTATTTTAGGGTTTATTATATAAAATAAAGAGTTTTTAGTGATGAAAAATTGATAAGTATCGGAACTATTTTATGTGTTTCATGAAAATTTTTTGATTCTTAAAAACATAAGAAACATAAGAATCATAAATTTTTTTTATGTTTTATATGTTTTAATAGGAATTTTTAAATACATTTGAAAACATAAGAAACATAAGAATCATAAATTTTTTTCATGTTTTTTATGAAACATATTATTGGAGATTATAATCATGAAAAATAATCCTTTTAGAAAACGAACTGGAATCTTGCCATCCTATTTTACCGGTCGTGAAAACGAATTAAATGAACTTAAAAAAATATATAAATCAACTAAAATGGGAGTTCCAGGCCATTTAATATTATATGGACCAAAAGGAATTGGAAAAACATCTTTATTATTAAAATTTCAAGAGAAAATAACCAATCTTGATGGAGTATATTCCGTTAGAATTCCATTAATAGAAGGAAATTTTGAAGATATTTACTCATTAATAATAGAAAAATGCTCTGATAC
>CAZQWN010000170.1:0-2824 GCA_964596915.1 uncultured Methanobrevibacter sp. | reverse complement strand
CATCTTGTTTCCGTCTTCACCGAATACCATACCGTTGATTACAATGTCATCAAACGGTTTTTGACCTGTAAGTGCCAGACATCTGAGGGTTGTGTAGAATGCCCAGGTACGGATGATGTCGTGTCCTTGCGGACGGATATTTGATGGGAAATGATTTACATAATCTTCATCAGGCCATCCTGCAATGGATAATGGGGAAATTGAAGAGTCCATCCATGTATCCAATACATCTACTTCTCCAATAATTTCTTCACAACCGCATTCACAAGCATGTTTTGGTTTGTCAACTGTCGGGTCGATTGGCAAGTCTTCAACGTCTGGCAAAATGACTTTACCGCAGTCTTTACAGTACCATACAGGAATCGGAGTAGCAAATATTCTTTGTCTTGAAATACACCAGTCCCATTCCATGGAATCCGCCCAGTTTATCATACGGGATTTCATGTGTTCAGGCACCCAGTTCATTTCATCCGCTGCAGTTTTGGTTTTTTCGATTAAATCTCTAACTGCTACAAACCATTGTTTTTTAAGAAGTATTTCAACAGGGGTTTTACATCTCCAGCACTGACCTACGTTTTGGTCCACCTGTTCCTGTTTTAACAGATATCCTTCAGCGTCCAAATCAGAAATTGTTTGTTTTTTGCAGCTTTGCAAATCCATTCCTTCATATCTTCCGGCAGCTTTAGTGAGCATTCCCGCATCATCCATGATATCGATGACTTCCAGGTCGTATTTTTGAACCCAGCTTACGTCAGTTTTATCCCCAAATGTACAAATCATTACTGCACCTGTACCAAATTCGGGGTCAACCTCTTCATCTGCAATGATTTTTACTTTCTGATGTGAAAGAGGAACTTCAACATATTTTCCCAAAAGGTGAGCGTATCTTTCATCTTCAGGGTGAATTACAACCGCTACACAAGCAGCCATAAGTTCCGGCCTTGTGGTTGCAATCAGTATTCCCTCATCTTTAGGGTCCGCCTGTTTGCCTGATTTTTGTGAAGATGCAATATCATCATATGAACCTTCCACAGCAGGAGGGAAATTAACATAATTTAAAAATGTGGTATTGTCTGAGTATTCGACTTCTGCAAATGCAATAGCGGTTTGACAGCGAGGACACCAGTTTACAGGGTGTTTTCCCTGATAAATCAGTCCTTCCTCATACATTTTTAAAAATGAATACTGGGTCTTTCTCATGTATTCGGGGGTCATTGTGACAAACTCACGGGACCAGTCCTGTGAATAACCCATTGCCCTCATCTGTGATTTCATCTTTGCAATGTTTTCTGTGGTCAAATCAACACAGTACTGTCTGAACTGAGTTCTTGAAACATCATTTTTCTTTATTCCATGAGTTTCTTCAACTTTCACTTCAGTCGGAAGTCCGTGACAGTCCCATCCCTGAGTAAACAATACATCATGACCTTTCTGTCTTCTGTATCTTGCATTCATATCAATGTAAACCCAATTTAAAACGTGACCTAAATGGATAGATCCTGTTGGGTATGGTGGGGGAGTATCAATAACATATCTAGGACGAGAGCCATCTCCAATGTATTTGTAGATTTCTTCATCTTCCCATTTTTTCTCCCAGACCTTTTCTTTTTTAAAATCATAGTCTTTAGGAATTTCTTTATTTGACATATATTTTCTCCTAATAAGTAAAGTAAAAATAATATTATTAATTATATTGTTTATTATTTAAAAAAGTAATTATGAAAATAGAAAAAATAGTTTAAGAAAAAGAATTTTTTAAAAATTAAATCGGTGAAAACAATTCAAAATCCAAAGTTTCCCTTTTTCCATCTAAAAATTCATAATATAACTCTTTTAGATTAGGAGTTCTTTTTTTCAACAAAATTCTTATAGTTTAAAAAATCATTATTTGTTCCAAATCATTGTTTTTAATATATCAATATATTTATCTAATCTTTTTTTGATTTGCGTTCAAGTCTATAAAATTTAAAAAGAATATTAATATTAGACGGCCTTAAACCACTGCAAAAACTATCTGTATTGATTCTTATGAAAAAACCCCCTAATAATTTAATATAAATTCATTGACAAATTTTTCAAGATTCTCTGATAAAAATTTATCATGAATTTCAGATTTCATTTTTTCCTGATTTTCCTCGGATGTATGCGTCATATCTATTTCATCAATTTCTTGGCCTTTTTCATTTTCAATGCAAAAACCAATATATTCTTTAAACAAATTAAAATCAACTATAAAATCTTTTTGATAGAATTCCCTCTAATTCATTGATTAAAATTCCAATATGATTACAGGAAACAATCGCAACAAACTGACAATTATTATTAATTGTTGTTGCAAGGTCATCCAATGACAGTATTACGGCACTTAAAAAGTGATTATGACAAGCCACTAGAATATTCCCATTTTTTCCTTGATATTTTACTTTGAAGGTGTTTTAACATTATTTTCATTTCCACAATATAAATCAACTATTAATTTATTATCTTTTGTTAATACTGTTAAATACTCTTCATTAACATTTTGTGTAAATCAAATGATAAATTGCAACAAGTATAATCCATTTAAATTTAGGATATTTTTTTATTGCATATTCCAGTAAATTCTTTGAAGATTGAGAAGGAATAAATTTCCTCTCATAACCCTTCCATCAAATGAGGGAATAGGATTTAATCTAGTGAAGAAATTTTTTAATCTTGAAATAGATTAAAATTTATCATCAATAACACAGCCAATATTATTATTAATTTTAATAAATATAAAATACTCATTTCTAAATCAAAGCAATTTTACGAAGTTAAAGCAATATTAAGATATGAAAACAAT
>CAZQWN010000169.1:0-2897 GCA_964596915.1 uncultured Methanobrevibacter sp. | reverse complement strand
AAAAAAAGAGATTAGGTGAAACCTAATCTAAGTGTTTGTTGCGTTTGTTGTGTTTGTGCTGGAACTGCCTGAGCCTCCACCGGCAACAGTGTTGTCAAAGTTGACGTTGAACAGCATTACACCATTTTCCACGTGGACATTTTCAAATATGTCCTGACCGGCTCCACCTAACAGATACAGTTGAGTAAACATTGAATTTCTTAACTCATTACTGATTAGGATAGGTGTGTACTGATTTTCATTACCCATCAGGAACAGTGTGAAGTTAGCATCCTTAACGTTACCTACAGACTCGTTTTTCATTATATAACCGTCTTCAATGACAATTATGTGTGAAATGTTCAATGGATTGTAATCTGTATCGTTAATCTTGATTTGCTCACCGGTCTCTGTGTAGACCGCTTCAGTGTAAGCTGAAGTTGTGTTGTTGCCGGTTCCACGAGTAATGACTGCATTGACTGTCATTCCTTGATCGTCAAGCAATGACAATTTGCCTGTGCTTCCAGGTTTGACCTCAACTTGTTCTGTTGGAACATAATAGTTGTAGTTTTCAGATGATTGGTTTTCAAAGTCCCAAGCACCGAAGTAAGTCCACCAGCCCGCTTTACTGAGCATATCTGAAGATGCTACAAATATTACGGGACGTACCTTATCAGGGTGAGTGAAGTTAACAACATACTTAGCCTGGTCAGCTGTCAAGTGATACTTGCTTGTCAGGTCTTTTTGAGCGTCACTGGCTGTTTTCGGCAAGATGTCAATCAATATGTCAGTTGCCTGACCACTGCTGTTGGTGTAGTTAATCAATGCCTCTTGAGCCTGTGTACCTGTTGAATCCAACATTCTGAAAATACCTGCGGAAAGTTCCAGATTATCCGTAGTCATCGCCTGACCCAGCCAGAATGCGCGGTCACCTGACTGAGAACCCCCATCGAATGTTACCTGTCTGTCGGCAGCAATCTCAAAGAGGTAACCGAAGTCCCACCAGGATGTGATTACGGTATCTTCAGCAGTGTTTTCGTTAATCCATTTCATTGAATTCCACATAGCGTCACTGGTACCCGGTACAACAGTGTCTGAGGTCTGATAAGCACCGCAGATTGATGGTGAAACCAATGCAATTACAATAGCTATAATTATAATGTATTTTTTGAGTGGAACTTTTTTAGATGCAGCATTTTTAATACCGTAAATGGTTACTAAAGCGACTGCAACAATTGCAACGAATAATAAAATTCCGTACATGGTATTGATTTGCGCCAATGGAACAGCTGCAAGGAATCCGCATAAAACTGCAATTGCAACCATCCATTTATCATTATCCAATTTGTTTTTAATGTAATCAGTTGCAAATCCGACAAATATACCAGTCATAAGACCGAATGGTAATACAATTGTGGTAATGAACCTTGAACCTCTACTTACAGCAAGAGCTGTAATTACTACCCAAACAACAAATAAAGTTGCGTAAAGGATAGTTAAATGTTTTGAAGCCAACAGTTCATCAGTTGATCCGAATTCGAAACTACCGAAGTCAATTTTGGATTTTAAATTGTCATCGATTTTTTTAGAGGAGGACAATCTTTTTCCTTTAGGTGGTTTTTTTGTAGTGTTTTCAGGAGTTTGAACTTTAGCAGTTCTGAATTTCAATAGTCTTCTTATCAAAACATACAATACTATTAATCCTGCGAATAAAACTGCAATACCACCAATACCGTTTACTACACCATTAGTATTTGCTAAAAATGCGGAAGTCATTCCACTACCGAGAAGACTTGGCATTTGCATCTCAGCAACAGAAACGAGAACGTTAGGGAAACCTCCAACAACCCTGGATGCGGATTGCAATGAAAGTAATCCTGTTAAACTTCCGAATATTCCGGTTACACCTTCAATACCTTGGAAAATAGCAAGGCCGGCGAATCCTATTACACCTAAAATAACAATTGATATGAACTCGTTTTGGCGCAGGAACCATACCAGTTTGTTCGAATATTCACCACTGGAGTATTCATCAGTATTGAAGAAGTAACTTACAATCAGGTAAGCGATTGAGAATATTCCCATAAGACCTATGTAAAATATGTAACCTGTCCATGATTGGGAAAACAGACCAATTGAAATGATTGACAGTATAGCAAAGATTATCTTGAATACTATATTTTTGGCCCGTATAGTCTCTACAAAGAAGAATATAAAGAACAGCGAAAATATGTAATAAAACATATCTGTATCGAAAAATCCAGGGAATGTGTGCGCAAAGTAGTTTGGTGCAAGCGCAATAATCAGAGTTGCTACAATAGCACCGTAATCATTGGTCAATCTTCTTGCAAATATGAATGCAGGTATGACTGCTAAAGTAGAAATTACAGCACCTGTCCAGAATGCCACTTCTTTTACGGTCTTGTCACCGCAGAAAGTGTCATGCAAAAAGTTCGTAAGGTATACAATACCCAGTTCGTAATTAATCTTATTTCCGGTAGGAGCGTACCTGTGCATATCCCACTCGCTACCATTTATCATTTGATCTCCTACATAACCATGATCTGCATAGTCCTCAGTCAACCTTAAGTTATAATATGAATCCATTTCACTGAAATAAGGAAGGCCTGATGAATCAACATATTCTGCCTTTATATCATCAGAGAGAACATTCAAATCGGCTGCAGGAACTTTTAATGCAAAGACAACAGCCAATAAAATCGCTATGATTATTATTGATTTAACTATTGTCATAGTAGTTTCTCTATTCATAAAAAGCCTCATTTATGTTCATTAATTAAATTGTCTAAAAACAATTTGTTATAGTAATTTCTTAATTTAATACCGATATTAAAATAAAAATATTCATAATATTTTTATTAAGATATATTTATATTTCTTAACATTATTAAGTATTT
>CAZQWN010000168.1:0-3059 GCA_964596915.1 uncultured Methanobrevibacter sp. | reverse complement strand
ATAAATATTAATTGGAAATTGACCTGAAAAAGAAAAATTGTCATGTTTTAGTAAAATTGCTTTGACCATGTAAAATTGCTGTGAAAAAATAATTATGAGTTTGAAATCAGCCAATCCATGAAGTCAATTTCACCGACAGGATAAGTCTTGCTACCTAAAATCACATCTGAAAGCGCATCGACAATCTCATCAACTGTCATGTCACTTACATCGATTTCAGAGATATTTTCACCATAAATGTCATAGGCTTCTGCAGTGCAGACCCCCATTGCTTCGGCTTCAAGGTTTTCATGAATTTTAGCTTCAGAATAATCACGACCTTCAAGTCTGGAGCGTAAAATCTCCGGTCTGACCCTTAAAACAATTACCTTATCTGCACCATTGCACAAATGAGCCAGATGGCCTTCAAAAATAAGAAGCTCATCACTGCCATCAATGATTTCAGCTACCTTATCGCTCAATTTAGGAATGTCAATGACCTTATATCCTTTTTCATCATCGATTCCCAAAACGAAATTATTTTCCAAAGCCAAATCGTTAATCTTAATCAGCCTGCATCCCAATCGGGAAGACAATACTTCACTGACAGTGGTTTTTCCTGTGCATGGAGTGCCTGTTATAAAAATAATTTTACGCATAAAAATCAAAAAGAATTATTTTTTCAAAATAACTCTTAAAACATCTTCATCTTCAAGTACATGGTCTGGACCGACCTTTTGGCCAGGGAACTTAACTGAGGTTCCCCAGATTTTTGCATGACGGAAGTTTTTAACGAATTCCCTGTGGAGTTTTCCACATGCATCAATAACTGTAGACCCTTTTTTAATAACCAGTGGATCTTCCATGTCCGCTTTTCTTCCCTGCGGTTTTAGATAAACACGAACCAGGTCAAGATTGTCAAATATCAAATCTTTCAGCTCATCGATATTAGTATTTTTGTCAGCGGAAATCGGAATGAACTCGGGAATGTATTTTTTAAGCTCTTCAATGTATGCCTCATCTACAAGATCCACCTTATTTAATAAAACCAACATCGGAACGTATGATTTATTTCTGTCCAAAACATCAATAAACTGATCCATTGTCACATCGTCCCTGAAAAGAACATCTGCATTAATATATCCGTACTCATTCAGGATTGACCTGATTGTCTTTTCGTCCATGTGGGTTAACTTGCAGGTTGATGATACCTTTACACCACCCAGCTTTTTCCTTTTGACAGTGACATCAGGAGGCTGTTCGTTTGGTCTTATTCCAATGGCCCTCAATTCATTTAAAATAACATTGATGTGCTGCGGATTGAATGTGTCAAGAACAACCAATATCAAATCTGCAGTTCTTGCAACGGATAAAATCTCTTTTCCTCTTCCTTTACCACTACTTGCACCAGTGATAATTCCCGGAATGTCAAAAACCTGAATTTTAGCATTCTTGTGTTCCATTACACCAGGAACAATATCCAATGTTGTGAACTGATAAGCTCCAACCTTACTTTCAGCATTAGTAATGTTATTCAACAGAGTAGATTTACCAACTGACGGAAAACCTACAAGCACAACTGTAGCGTCACCGGATTTCTTTACATGAAAACCCTGGCCTTTTGATCCTCCACTGCTACGTTGCAGAGATTCTTCTTTTAATTTTGATAATTTTGCTTTAAGTTTACCAATATGGTGTGAAGTAGCTTTATTATATGGAGTCTTTTGAATTTCCTCTTCAATATCTTTAATTTTCTCTTCTATACCCATAAAATCGCCACAATAATCATTAATAAAAGTATATATTATAACTTAATTTATGTTTTTAATATCATATAAAGATTATCAATAATATTTTGGTGTTTTTAAAGTGGAAATAATAATGTTTTTTGAGCTATGTGTAAAAAAGGAAGCTATAAAACACATATTAAAGCTAATTGTCATTTAAATTGTCAGTTTATCAAATTAGAAAATTTCGGATGAAATCCAACTGGGCCCCCAATTCGACATCATAGATTGTTTTACATTAACAAGTTAATGGCCAACAATAGTTGTAACTTGCTATGAATAAATAAGAGATAGCAAGTACAATATTTTCAACAGCAAGAATGTCTATTCCTCCAAATTTGATCGGAGTGTTTTTAATTGAATGCTCTTTCCACTTCATAAAAACACCATTAATATGTATTATTGTATTAGTGTTTTAGAATTGAATATTTTGTTTCAAAACTATTTATATTTTATATTTTTAAAAATAAAGATTGTTATCAAAGTATAAAATTGTTTTTAGAATGGAATATTGGTTTAATTTGGAAATAAGTAATGGATGAAACTTTTATATACTTTGATGTTCATAATATCATATAACATCTTAGGATGTTTTGGCAGACTCAATGTCGACCAATTAATATGTATGTTGAATGAGGATGTGTCAAAATTTGTTTAACAAATATCATTATTCAATTTTTGATTGTATCTTAGATACTTTTTAATTTTATAAATAAAAATAGTGTTAGAGAACAATATCTCTAACGTTTAACATTTAAAGTTGTTTTGATAGTGTTTTTGAGGTAAGTAACTTTCATTGTGTATTTTTTACCTGCTTTAAGCTTTTTGATAACATTTTTCTTAATGGTGAATTTAGCTATTCCATTTTTGTTGGTTTTGGCTGTGAATTTCTTACCATTAAGCTTGAGAGTTATCTTTTTGTTTTTCCCTGCAATTTTACCGTTTTTGAGTGTTGCTTTAACTGTGAGTTTTTTAGCAGACTTTTTAACAGTGTATTTGCTTGTTTTAAGGTTTTGTTTTACTTTAATGGTCTTTTTGATAGTTTGACCTTTGTATGTTGCTGTTAACTTGTAAGAACCTAGTTTTGTTGTACTTGGTATTTTCAAAGTAACATAACCATTGGCATTGGTTTTTACATGGCAGGTTTTCTTGTTGAGCTTAATGGTCACTGTTTGACCTTTGCAAACATATTTACCATCATCACCAACAATTCTAGCTTTAAAGCATTAAAAAAAATAAAAAAAAGAGATTAGGTGAAACCTAATCTAAGTGTTTGTTGCGTTTGTTGTGTTT
>CAZQWN010000167.1:0-3097 GCA_964596915.1 uncultured Methanobrevibacter sp. | reverse complement strand
GATTGTGCAACTTCTAGTTCTTTTTGACCAGCTTCATGTTGGTGTTGGCGTAACAGTATAGAAATTATCTACTACTTTTTCGATTTTTGTTTAAAACCATACAAACAAATAATGGCAAAACTAGGGAAATTATCCACTACTTTTTAATGAAATTTGTTTATAATTAAAGAAGAAACCTAGTTTCATCAACTGAGAACTGAATTTATCGCTTCATCCATTTGAAGTTGAAATTTAGTCTTCATTTTTTTATAGTACTTCATTTATTTGAAGTAATATTTTTAACTATATCTAAATGAAGTACTTCAAATTGTTAAAGTATATATTTTATGAAATATATAATTAATATCAGGTGTTTAAAATGAGTATTGTACCTTTACATATTCCAATAAATGAAATTGATAAATATTTTTACAACAGAAAAGAAGACATTAAAAAAATAGAATACTACTTAAACTCTTTAGAATTGGGAATTTCTCAATCATTACTTATCAGAGGTGTAAGGGGAGTAGGAAAAACCTTTTTACTTCAAAAAATAAAACAGGACTCAAAAGAAAATTTCATAGTTTCTTATGTTGATGTTTCAAGAATTGTTGGAAAGGACGACACTCAGTTAAATGCACAATCCGTTTTATTGGAACTGCTAGATGAAATGAACAATTCAATCTACGAAAAATTAAAAGACAATAACAAAATAACTTTCCTTTTAAAAAATTTAATTGACAAATTAAAACTTAAAGATTACAGCTTTTCAAAAGGAACACATATCGCAGAAATACCTATACCTGCAACAGATGACAACTATAAAAAAATAAGTAAATTCGTAATGGAATATCCGCAAATAGTTGTAGAAAACATTGAAGGTATCGATGGATTTATAATAATCCTTGATGAATTTCAAATGCTTAAAAAATTAAGAAAACCTGAAGATTTCTTCTGGATGCTAAGAAGTTACAGTCAATTTCAATCAAATGTGAGTTATGTAATGACCGGATCAATTTCCCAAACATCAGACATGATAGAAATGTTAAACGGTGCAACCGGTGCATTTGGAGGGAGAATGATACAAATAAATATTGACCCATTTACAAAACAAGAAACAGAATCCTATTTTGAAGAAAGATTTCCTGAAATAGAATTCACACAAGAAGGATTCAATCGCTTTTACGAATACACAAAAGGGATTCCAATGTACGTTAACAGTTTTTACAATGCATTATCATCTCATGAAATATATGATGAAGACTTAATAGATTACATCTTCCTCAACAACATGGATCAGATTCTTGTAATGTGGATTAGAATATGGGGCACCTTAAATAATTACGAAAAGAATATAATCTGTACCATGTTAAATCAAGAAAGCGTTACATGGTCTGAGCTGGAAAAGAACTTGAACATGGCTCCAGCAACCCTAAATAAGTATATTAAAACATTACAGGATAAAGGAATAATAAACTATTATGACGGAAAATATTCTCTTGAAGATTTAATGCTTAAAACCTGGTTAAAACATGAAAAAGAGAGAACTGGAGTTTATCCTTATTAAAGAAGTAAATAAAGTTAAATTACAGTTTATAATCTCAATCATATTTTTTTTTTGAAATTATTTATCTTTAATTGTGTTTTTAGGAAATTATGATTTTTCCAGATTTATAACATTCCGCAAGATATTGTCTTGATTGATAATATAAATCTGAGTTAAAATTCAGTATTTTTTCGGCTAACCATGAAGAAAACACTTCTTTTATACCTCTAAAAACATCTTTTTCATCATAATTATCTTCAATCAGTCTTTCGAATACTTCTCCAATTTCCCAATAATCTGGTATGTTGTATTTGCATTTTGAAAGATTATCAAATTCTCCTGTTGGGATGCTATTGCGTATTATAAAATCATTTGCTACTTTTTCAATTGGTTCACAATGAAATACGTCTTCATAGTTATAAATTCTTTCTAAATCTTCACCTAAATATTCGATGACATCTCTTCTGTTATTTTTTGTTTCTCTTGAGATGAATTCAACCAAGCTACATGTATAAAATAATGAATTATTATTTTTATCCATAAACTTTCCTCGCTTCTTTAAATTTAATTGTTTCAAGTGCTTTTTTGGTGTTAAAGCAAATTTGGTGAGTCGGATATCTGAATTTAACTAATGCCCAAAATGCTTCTCGGCTAATCTTCCCATCTTGAAATTCTTGAATGTAGTTATAAATTGTATCATCTGCCATTGGGCCTTCAACAATATCCCAGTCATGAGGAATTCCACTTCTACAAGTAATAATGAAATCTAACCATTCTTCAGTCATTTTTTCAAATTTTAGAGTTTTCAATGAATCATTAGGATAATACTCGTAAACATTGACAATACCTTCTCCAAATCGTGTTGCCCCACGGATTGCTTGTTGTTCCATAACTGTACAGTAAAATCCAAAGTAAAAATCTTTGTTGAATCTTTCAATTCTAATTTTGGGTTTTTTAACGATTACTGTACTTCCATGATAAATTTCCATGACTTTAAGCTCCATTATAAATTATTTCAGTATCATTACTTGTTTTTAGTAGTTAATAACTGTTTAGTTGATAAAAAATTAAAGTTAATTATTTTTCAACAAAAAATAGGTAGCTATATAAAATCAGTTAATCTCTCAACATTTGTTTTTTCGTTTACAATTTTTAGGCTTATAAGACTAACTTTTCTTATTTTATATTTAAGTTAGGTTTATGGGAAAAAGTTAATATCAAAGGTTCCACCATATGTTTTCAAGATTGATTTGATAAATATTTTTATATGGTGATTTAAATGAAAAATGAACTGATTAGATTAATAAGAAGTAATATGAAACATTATTTAAATGAAATTCAAATAGCACGACTTAATGAAACTCTCAAAAGTATTTTGAATGAATTTGAAGTGTTTAAGAAGGACAATAATTTATCGCTTGATGAATCAAAAGAAAATCAGGAATTGTTAGTATCTTTTATCAAAATGTGAAAAGAATACTATGACTTCTTTAAGTCGTAGATGAATGTTTAGTATACATATATAAAGATTAAATATAAATACTTTGAATGATAAATAACATATTATGAGTC
>CAZQWN010000166.1:0-3112 GCA_964596915.1 uncultured Methanobrevibacter sp. | reverse complement strand
TTGAATACTTCCTTCACCTACATATATCGCTCCTCCGCTGATACCTGCAGTATTATTATAGAAGAAATAAGTGTCAATGCTGATTTTTGAAGCATTTAACCATGCAAGTGCCGCTCCTGCAGATATGGCACGATTATCTGTGAAAGTATTATTGAAACCGTAACCTCCTGTAGAATTAACTTCACGGCATAAAGCCGCACCATAATCTGCAAAGTTAGAAGTGAATATAGTGTTGAATAACCCCATACTGGAAGCGTTACAGTCTATAGCTCCACCATTATTAAGTGCAGTGTTACCTGTAAATGATGAATTAATGATTTTACAGTTAGAAGCTGATGAATTATAATATATTCCACCACCGGTTTCAGCATAGCTATTGTCTACTGAGGAATTTATAAGATTTCCGTTTTCTCCAGCCCAGAAAATAGCTCCTCCTTTACTTATACCATCACCACAGTCACCACTGGCATTACCTCTGGAGAAATGTACATTGTCAAAAGTAATGTTATTGGCAGTGATATTAAATATTCTGGAATATTCAATTCCAGTTCTAGAGTCCCTAGCAATAATAGAATACCCATTACCGTAAATTGTAAAGTTGTCAAGAGCGCCCAAGTCAGTAATATTTATACATCTATCATCTAATACATAATTAACATTACCATTATAATATCTGGTAAAAACATATGTCCTTTCCAAAGTAATTGAATTTTCATTCCTGCCTATAGCTTCATTAATTAAGGTTTGAATAATTTGGAAATCCCCAATTGGATTTCCACGAGCTTGTGATTTTGTGGAATTTTCCTTAAGCATGTAATTTATATCTTCAAATGTAATATTTATATTATACGTATCATTAGTAATCAGTCCTGTAAATGGTACAGAAATCATATTAAGATTAAAATTATAATAATCATAATAATTACTTTCATTAATTTCAAAAGATATGAATTCAGAAGTAGTATTCAAATTAGTTAAGTTTATAATATATTTTACAGTTTTCCTATCAACATTTCTAGGATTCAATAAATTGACAGTGATAGTTGGATGCTCAAGATCGGATATCGCTTCAATCAGCAATAAATAATCCTCATTATCTTCAAATAGAGAAGTTGTAATGAAATTAACCTTTCCAGAATCAGTAGTGGTCACATCTGTTCTTTTTGTAGTATCATCAATAACTCCTATGCCATCGAAATTATTATAATCCCTATATGTATTAGTTGCAGTTACATATAATATTGCACCACCATTATAAAATGCAGTATTTTTAATGAAGGTATCATTTGAAATCCTTAGACTTGATTGAATTGGTCCGGAGTAATAAATAGCACCACCATTTCCTGCATAAGATTTTGTAAATGTGGAATCCTTTACATTAATGTTTGATAAATCCTCAGTAACATAAATAGCACCACCATTTCGAGATGCAGTGTTTGCATCAAAATTACAAAACTCTATATAATGGTTACTACTGTTAACATAAATAGCCCCACCATCTTTATTAGCTCTATTTCCAGTGAAATTACAATAGGTAATATGTCTGTCAGTATTTGCATTAACTCCATTAGATCCTGAATAAATAGCACCACCGTAATCTGCAATATTTCCTGTAAAATTACACATGTATATTTTAGTACTACTAGTTGGTTGTGTGTAAATAGCACCCCCGCTATCAGATGCGGAATTATTAGTGAAATTATTATTTAAGATAAAAATATCTGCAACATTACCTACATAAATACTTCCACCATACATTTGAGCTGAATTGTTTGTGAAATTGTTGTTTGAAATTGTTGCATATCTTTTAATAGTATAAATAGCTCCACCATAGCCAGCTTTATTGCCTTCAAAAAGATTATTTGTAAATGTAATCCTTTCCTGAGCAACATAAAATGCACCACCAAAATCCAAAGCCTTGTTGTTTATAAATCGTATGCCTTCGATTTGTATATTACCTCTATTCCAATAAAATGCTCCGCCGTTCACAGCAGTATTATTTATAAAAGTTAAATTTTTATAATTTAGATCAATATTAGGTAAGAATATTCCCCCACCATAATCTGCAATACTATTAGAAATTGTAACATTTTCAATGTTAAAAGTACTTAGAGAATATATGCTTCCACCTAAATTGGAACCATCATTACCCGTAGTAGCTTTATTGCCGTTAAAAGTGGAGTTAATTAGATAAACAGTGGACGCTTGTAGACTCCAGACAGTAAGTCCACCACCATAATTGGCAGTGTTGTTTGTAAAGGTGTCATTTATTAACCAAACATTTTTAGTACCTTTAATCATTAAAGCACCACCTCCTTTATCATTATCAGCAACAGTAACACTCTTAGCAGTGTTATTTATAAATTCTGTGTTGACAATATAAGTTCCGGTAGCAGCAGAACCATCAACATATATTGCACCGGCCTCCCTAAGGGACCAGCAATTTTTAAATACTGAGTTGTTAATCAGGAAATCACCGGTTGGTCTTAGATAAATAGCTCCACCTTGTACCCAGGGACCACTAGTAGTTAAAGAAGCTGATGTTGAAACAAAGTTTCCATCAAATATGCATTTGTCAATAGTTGAATTTATACTATAGTCCCATAAAATAGCTCCACCATCTGCCTTTTTATTTGTTTGAGCGGAATTATTTATGAATTGGGAATTTCTAACAACACTATTGGATCCTCCTTCAGACCAGTAAATAGCCCCACCACCTCTAGTGGTTCTTTTAATACCATCAATCGTTTGAGAGTCATCCGGTGCATAAGCAATGTTTGATGTGAATATACAACCATCAATAACATTATTCATAGAATTTTTTGTACCTGACCAGAATAAAGCTCCTCCATCTTGTCCGGCTATATTCCGTGTAAAGTTTGAAGAATATACATTTGAATATGAACCGGTGGAAAATATTGCTCCTCCATCATGATAAGAATAAGAATTATTAAATGAAGAATTAGTAATATTACAATAATCTCCCTTTAGGTAAATTATTCCACCAGAATATGCGCTGGAATTATAAAATTCAGAATCTGAAATACAAGCATTATTACCTTCAATATAAATTGCACCACCTAAATTAGATGTAGTATAAGTGTTGCTGCTT
>CAZQWN010000165.1:0-3229 GCA_964596915.1 uncultured Methanobrevibacter sp. | reverse complement strand
TTTCATGGAAGTATTGGAAAACACCTGCAACTATCAATAATGTTGGAAGATTGGTGTCTAATTTCCTACACCAGCCAAGTTTAAATAAATCTCCTTTAATGAACTTTTCATTTACTCCCGGCTCCAAATATTTTTCTCTAAGTTCAATCACTTCAGGTAGGTCCACTTCATAAAACAGTGAATTTTTTCCATCGATTCTGTAATATGATGTTTCAAGCCCTACACCCAAATTGACAATATTGCACTTGTCATGTTTGTCTATGAATATTTTTGTCATTCTGTCTAGATTATAACATCTAGCAACGTTTGCAATAATTGAGTATTCAGTTGAGTTTTTCTCAATTTTTTTATTTTTAATTAAATCTTCCATTTCTATTGCTTTTTGATCAAAAAAGTACTCGGGAAACTTTTTTGAAACGCATATTCTTGCTGTTAGGGGAATGAATAATGTGTCTTCTACACCCTCAAACTCAGACATGATTACACCTTAGAATATTTTTTTAACCTACTTATTAATATAACTTGAAAAGGTATAAATCTAATGAATACGAACAATTCCTATAAAAACTTATAAAAAAGTTCCAATATTTATCATTTCAAACACTGAAAACTCAAAAAATAATTTATTTGCAGTAATTTAAATAATCAAAAAATCAATTAATATATTCATTTATACCTGTGAGCTTTTCAATATCAGAGTAATCCCAATATTTGTTCTCCCAATGATAATAGATATTCTTCCTTTTCTTGAAAATCCGGAATGGAACAGTGGTATTATCATAAATATGAACAATATCACAAATTTCAACCAATTCAGGAATTAGTTTTAGTGCCTTATAATATCTTGATTTAATTTTATCTTCAGGAACAGCATGGCCACCCATTGACTCCCTCATCCTCACTCTTGCCACATTAATTTTAAAATCAGAAGTTAAAACATAGATGCATCTGATAAAAAATCCTTTTTCTTTAGCTTTTTTAAGTAAATTAATATTCCTATCAGTAGAAAGCACAGTTTCGAATGTAAACTCTTCACATTTATCCAACATTAATTCTCTAAGCTCTTCAGCTTTAACTGCAGCTTCCAAATCACTGCACAAGCTTGATTTTTTAATATCATCGGCATTAATGTAAACACCAACAGTTCTAGCCATATGAGTTATTGTTGTCTTTCCACTACCGTTTGGACCCGCAAAAACAATAATTTCAGGAAGTCGCTCAGTCTTTGACATAAACTCTCCTTCCATCAGGATATTCTAAATAAGCACATTTATTTTCATCATCATAACCAGCAATAGGAAGTCCTTTAATCTTACATATTTCTTGATCAATTCTAATAGCCGCCTTAAATCTTTCAGTAAGCTCTTCATCAGAAATACCACAAGTAGAATCAAGTTCATTACCTTCAGTCAAAATAATTCCTCCCTATTTAATTGTACTATAATCTATAAACTTCATTTATAATAAATATTTTTGAAGTGTGACTTTATGAAAAAACACAATTGTTGAGAAATGCTTAATAATTTTTATGAAAAAACAATAAAAAAATACGAACAATTCGTATAAAACTTATAAAAAAGTTCCGATACTTATCGATTTCAAAAACTAAAACTACAGTATAAAACTAATTTTCTAAAAAAATAAGAACTTAATAATAGGATAGAGTTAAAAATAACCCTAAACCATTATTAAAAATTGGAACCATAAAATGAATTCCAACGAATATCCAATAATACTACTTGCTTTTTTTAATATATAAAATTTTGTAAAAAAACAAAAAGTAATACTTTATATAATAAAAGTAATAAATGATAGTACTCTGGAACAGATAAAAATTCTATATAAAATTAGGAGTCATAGAATGATAAAACGAATATCCAAAATATTTTATCCTCCTAAGGAAGGTGAGTTGATGGTAGAAATGCTTCTTGACTGCATTATTTTTTTAACAGTCACTTATATTCCTACCTTCATCGGTTAAGAATATAACAAGCATTTTTCTGATTGACGATTGATAGGAATCAAAGCTAGGTTAACAGTTTTCAAGGTGAGGATTTCTAAAAAACGAACTTCAATGAAGTGGAATTTTAATTTGTGACATTATTTGACAAATTGATTGAATTGATTAGTGTGGACCACAAATTCACTCTACCATCACCTCAAATATATCAAAAAATTATTAACTTTAATCAATCACATATTTACGAACATTTCATATAAAAAATATGATACTGTTCCCATACTCACTCAAACTCAGGTAAAAAGTTTAATTTTTAACATTCATGACTGATTCAGTAATTGTTAATTAAACCTGTTTCCTGATTTATCCTCAGATTTTGCAGGTATAATTTGAAAAGATTGTTTTTTAATTGGTATTTGCCTCTTGACGGTTTGATTATCATGTTTTTGTTAACTAAATTTTTTAGCAAGGCTGAAGGTTCTGAGTTTAGATTAGCATTCTCTTTAATATATGAATAAGATAAAACTATTTCATTACTTTCCGCCATTAGGCATAGTATTTTCCGCTCTTCTGTAGTAGATTTACTGAATAACGCTTTAAATTCACGTTGAGCTAAAATGTTTAATGAATATGCAGATGCCTTTTTAAATTCAACCATAGTTACTTCATTATCTTCATTATTTTCTTCAAAACAACTGTAGGCAAGGATTTGCATATAATATGGAATACCATTAGACAATTCATATATTGCCTTTAAGACATCCTCTTCAAAGACCACACTTTGTTTTTCAGCTGGAATGTTGATTGCATCACATACTTCCCCATAAGATAACGGTCCAATCAAATAAGGCTCGAATATCCTTACTGCTGAGTCAAGTTTATCTTGTATTTTATTGAAAATGTCTTCTGATCCTGTGGCTACAAACATTATGTTTTTTCCTTTTAGATTTAATTCTACAAGTGCATTTTGCAATATGCTTAATATTTTCATTGTTTCGTCATTGCCCATAATCCTTTGAAGGTCATCAAATAATAGGATTAATACAGGATTGTCAGAGCCCAACTCCTCATAAATCACGTTTAAAATTTTTTCAAATGCTACTGCAGGACTGGTTTTAGGAATTTCACGTGATACTGATAGACCTCCGATAAATGGTATATTAATGCCTAATGAGCTTATTTTCTCCCAAAAATGGCCAATATTAATATCTAATGTATCAGAGCATTTTTCTATTATTAATGAGTAAATATCTTCAAAATTTCCTTCTA
>CAZQWN010000164.1:0-3247 GCA_964596915.1 uncultured Methanobrevibacter sp. | reverse complement strand
TGATATGAGATATCAGCAAATTATCTCTGAAGCTAAGATGAATGCTCGTAGAGCAAAATTAGGCGCTAAAGAAGAAGTAATTGACGCAGCTTTTAATCAAGCTATCGGGGAATTAAAAGTTAAAGCTTCTTCTGGCGATGAAGATTACGAAATTGCTTTAAGTAAAATGATTAAAGAAGCTGCTGATGAAATAGGTAGTGATGATTTAATTATTCAATTAAATGAAGCTGATACAAATAAATTGAAAGGTGAATTATCTTCAGATGTGGAAGTTAACTCCTTTAAATTAGGAGATGTTATTTTCACATTATGTGATCCTGTAGATATTATTGGTGGAGCAATTGTTAAAACTCATGATGGTGCAAATAAGGTAACCAAAACAATTGATGATGCAATCTCCAATCGTGATGAATATGAAACTTTATTAGGTAAATTAATGAAAGAAGCTGCTGACGAACTTGAGCACCTTAATTTACTCATTCACTTAAATGAAGTTGATACCAATAAAATTAAAGAAGGATTATCATTAAACGGTTTATACTCTTTCAAATTAGAGGGCATCAATTTAACAATAGGAGAACCTATTGATGCAATTGGTGGTGCAATCTTAAAAACCAGTAATGGGGAAATAGAAGTAAACAATACTATAGATGCTAGGTTAGAAAGATATAAAAGTATCTTACGTAGTGAAGTTGCTGAAGTTTTATTTAAATAATTAGGAGGATAAATATATGGCAGATGGAATTGCTACCTTAATAAGTTCATTGGGCCTTACACAAGAGACCTTTCTGGTATTCTGTGTAATTGCAATACTTGTTGTAGGTGCAGTAGTTGTAATCATTACATCCAGACCAATTTTGGACATTTATCCTTATCTAAACCCAAGTGCAAGAGTTAGAGCTAGAAAAGGAAGGCTTTTTGATGAAAAACAAATTTCTGAAATTGTTGAAACCAACGATGTTGAAGAAGTTGAAAACTATCTCAAAGGTATTCCTGAATACGCTGATGTTTTAGATGAATATCCGCTCGATAAAGCGTTAGATGTTGAACGTGCTAATACTTATGACTTTGTTGCAAGTTTAGCTCCTAAAGATATTAAAGCTCCCTTTGCTGTGATGTCTAAAAAAGCAGATATTGACAATATTAAAAGTCTTTTAACTGCTAAAGAAGTAGGCCTCTCACCAGAAGAAACAAGAGAACTATTAATTCCTTGCGGATCTTTATATGAAGATTTGGATTCTTTAGCTGATGCTGGAAATGTAACTGACATTGTCACAAGTTTAGACGGTACTGAATATGCTACAGCTTTAGAAGATGCACTTCCACAATATGAATCTACTGACATGGTTCTTCCTTTAGAATCAGCATTAGATAAATATTATTTAGGCAAATTATTACGTTCTACAGACGTTCCTTCCGATGAAAATAAACAAATTTTATATTCTTATGTTGGAACTCAAGTTGATGTAGCTAATCTTAAACTAATTATAAGGGCAAAAGAAGATGGCCTTGATTATGACGCAATCTCTCCTTATATATTAGAAGAAGGATACCAATTACGTGAATGGAAACTTAAAGATTTGATGGAATCCCCTGATGTTACTAATGTAGTGTCAGGATTGGAAGGAACAAAATATGCTGAAGCATTAACTGATGTAATGCCAGTTTACAATGAAACTGGTTCAGTTGCAGTATTCGAAAAAGCATTGGATGTTTACACTTCCCAATATTCAAAATCTTTAGCATCTAAAAAACCATTAGGTATTGGTCCAATTATTGGTTATTTAAGTCAAAAAGAAAATGAAATTAAAAATTTAAAAATTATTGCAAGAGCTAAAAGAGAAGCAGACTTCCCTAATGCTAAAATCATGGAGATGTTAATATGAGTTCAGTAGCAGTTATTGGTGATATTGACACTGTTTCAGGATTTAGATTAGGTGGTGTCAAACAAGCAGAAGTTGTCAACACTTCTGAAGAAGCTATTGCAGCTTTTGATAAATTTTTAGAAGATGAAATTTCAATTATTATTATTACTCAGGTAATGGCTAGTGAAATCAGAGAGTATATGGACAGAAAAATCGGTTCTGATGTTTTACCTATGATAATTGAAATACCTGATAAAGATGGCTCCTCTGAAGGATCCTCTGATCAAATAAATGACCTTATTAAAAGAGTTATCGGGGTAGAGATGGTTAAATGATTATTGAAGGAAATATTATTAAGATTGCTGGGCCTGTTATTGTCGCAGATGGTATGAGAGGGGCTCAGATGCTTGAGATGGTTAGGGTAGGTGACGAGAAGCTTATCGGGGAAATCATTGAGCTTGAAGGTGACACCGCAACTATCCAAGTATATGAAGAAACAGCCGGTATCCAGCCGGGTGAAGTAGTTGAATGTACTGGTGGAGCATTGTCTGTAGAACTCGGTCCTGGTGTAATGAGTTCTATTTTCGATGGTATTCAAAGACCTTTAAGAATCATCAGAGAAGAATCTGGTGATTTTATTGCAAGAGGTATTGATGTAGACTCAGTTAACAAAGAGAAAAAATGGTTATTCAAACCTGTAGCAAAAGTCGGTGATGTCCTACAGGCTGGAGACGTACTTGGTGAAGTACAAGAAACAACCGCAGTTTTACACAAAATCATGGTTCCTCCAGCTCTTGAAGGTGAAGTTAGCGAAATTGCAGCTGAAGGAGAATACACTGTATTAGAAGATATTGCAACCGTTGGCGGTGAAAAAGTACAAATGCTCCAAAAATGGCCTGTAAAGAAAAGCCGTCCTTATGTTAGAAAATTAGACCCTGATGTACCTTTAGTAACTGGTCAAAGAGCACAAGACACTTTCTTCTCTGTAGCTAAAGGTGGGGCAGCAGCTATTCCTGGACCATTCGGATCAGGTAAAACTGTTACACAACAACAATTAGCTAAATGGGCAGATGCAGACATCGTTGTATACATCGGATGTGGAGAACGTGGTAACGAAATGACTGAAGTACTTACTGAATTCCCATTCCTTGATGACCCTAAAACAGGTAATCCATTGATGGACAGAACTGTTCTTATTGCAAACACTTCAAACATGCCAGTAGCAGCTCGTGAAGCATGTGTATATACTGGAATTACCATTGCAGAATACTACCGTGACCAAGGTTACGACGTAGCGCTCATGGCAGATTCAACCTCAAGATGGGCTGAAGCTATGAGGGAAATTTCTGGAAGATTAGAAGAAATGCCTGGGGAAGAAGGTT
>CAZQWN010000163.1:0-3331 GCA_964596915.1 uncultured Methanobrevibacter sp. | reverse complement strand
TCACATAACCTGTAGCATTACTCTGAACCTGCACAGTAACAGTAGCATTACCACCGACACTGTTGCCCACAGGAACAACATTCAATTGTGAATCACGTTTGGTTACAGTGAAGTTTTCAGTAGTGGAGTTGAACATATACTTCCTGTCACCATCATAAACCGCAACAACAGTCTTGGTGCCATTGGATATCATTTGAACATGGAATACTGCCTTACCGTCAGCACCAACTGTCTTATTGTATTTTTTACCATCGATTTCTATTGTGATATTGTTTTCAAGGTCATTTGGAGCTGTGACAGTGATAACTGCATTGTCTCCAACATTAATGCCTTCATTAACTGAAATTCCAATATCAGTTGCAAGTTTTGATACCCAGTAAGCACCATAAACAGTCTTTTGAGTGTAATTGACATCATCAGTTAAAGTAGCATTAATTTCATACCTGCCTGATGTTGTCTTGTTAAGAGTGAAAGTGGTGATGCCATCAACGATTGTTGAATTGGTCAATCTGGTACCATTCACCCAAACAACAACAGTTCCTGTAGCATCAGCCGGAACATGTACTGTAATTGTAGTGTTTACATCAACGTTAACGTCTGCAGCTGAAACATTCATTGGATAGCAGTCTGCTTTAGTTACTCTGAATGTGGTTCCATTATAATCTTTGGCAAGGTATAAATCATCACCGTTATAAGTTACGTTTACAGTATAGGTTCCTACACCCAATCCGGTTACGTTCAATCTTGCAATTCCGTTTTGAACAGTTATATTTTCATATAAATCATTATTTACATGTATTGTTACATTATCAGTTACTCCGGCAGGCAATATTACGGTGATTGTAGCGTTTTCACCATATATAATGTTATCTGCAATTACTCTGATGTCATAATTATCTGTCGGACCTACTGTAAAGCTGGTAGTTGTTTGATTTTTATTGTAGTAGCCATTTTCTACATTTCCAAGATATTCGACTAAAACATTTTCATAAGTTCCTTTAGCTAATCTGTAGAGTTCGAAGTAAGCTACACCATTTTCTATTTCTGCCAGGTATTTTTTACCGTTTTGAAGAGTTATTCTGATGAATCCTTCTGCACTTTCATTTACGGTGACGTTGATTTCCACAACGCCTCCGACAGGAACATTGGCTGTTCTGTTTACGGTAATTGTTGTATTGAATTTGTTTACAATAAATGAGGACTGATTAATCGCTGCGGCATAATAGCTGTTTTCAACCAGCATAATTGCAACAGTGTGATTTCCGATTGTCTGATACAACTCTTTTGTTACGTTAAACTCACCTGTGTAGTTTCCATCAGCAGCTTTAGACATTTCAACAGAATATGGATCTTTTTTACCCGGATAATATACCCGTACGGTTCCGTTGGAATTTGTAGTAATGGTGACTGTTGCGTTCATTCCATAAACAATGTTGTTGAATACAGCAACTATCCATGAATCACGATGGTCCACATCAAAGTACTTGATGCCTTCAGCGTATAAATGATGATTATCTCCTTCAAATTCGGCAGTTAATGTATGGGCTCCTGCAGTCCAGTTTCCATATCTTATGGTTATAGTAATATCAGTCCAATTTATATGGTTGTCTGAGGTGAACTCAACTTCATTACCGTCTACTTTAAATATTAATTTACCTTCATCAATTGTGTAATTGCTTTTATATTCAGGTTTTAAATGAGCTGTTATTGTAACGTAATCTGTGGAATTTACGACATTGGCTTCAAATTCAAAGCTCACCGGCATTTTAACATTGATTGTACCTGACCTGTTTACACAGTTGGTTAAACCTGAGTCACTTCCATAAATAATGAAGTTTGCCTGATAATATGTGTTTAAAACTCTCTGGTTATAATACAGTGGGAAACTTCCGCCCATTGTCATGTTATTCCAGGTTATAATGGAATCTACAGAAATGATTGTATTTCTGTTATCATCCGTAATGTTTGCAAAGAATGTGAATGTCTGATTCCATGTCGCATCATGAGTAGTGTTTGCCAAAATGTCCATGTAAGTTTGAGATGTGATGGTTCCGTTGTTGAATATCACATAATCAAATGTATTGTTGGATAAATAAAGTTCACCGTCATTCCATATTGAATATTTTGTATTTTTAACACCCAGAGTGGAATTGTCTTTAAGATATGTGGTTGATCTGTTCGGATCGTCGGCTGTGAGATTATTTCCTGTCATGTTAACTTTAGCGCCGCTGGCTATCACTATTGAATTGTATAAGTTGGTGAAGTTTGAATTTGAAACGTTGGAATTTCCGCCTGCAAAGTAAATTGCGGTAGCAACACTGTCCAGTGATTCAGTTCTGTTGAATGATACATTGTCCACAGTAACATTACCGTCAATGTAAATACCTCCTGCTGAACTCCTTGCAGATAAAGTGCTGTTGATTTTGGAGTTTTTGACTGTGGCATTGACATTGGAAAGATACATGGCACCTCCGGCAGATTTTGAACTTGTCTGATGGAATTCAGCTGAGTCAAATGTAACATTGTCGGAGTTGGTCCATGAAATGGAACCTCCATTTGTAGATGATGTTTCATTGAAAACTTTTATGTTATAAATTACTGCATCACTACAGTTGTCTGCAGATAGTGATCCTCCTGACAGCTGAGCCATGCCTGAGGTGAAATTGGAATTTGACAGTGTGAAGTTTCTGGCATTTACCCAGTACAGAGATCCACCGTCACCATGGGTTTTACCGTTGATGTCTATATAACCTGAAGCCAGATTGTATTTGAAGTTACAGTAGTCAATAACTGCATTGCTGGCAGTTTCTCCTGCAATTGCACCACCATCATCGATTGCAAGACATGATGTGAAATTGGAATATGTTATGCTGAAATCATCACCCCATACACAAATGGCTCCTCCGTCGACCAATGCCCAGCATGTTGTAAATGAATTGTTGTACATTTTCATTCCGTCAGCTTCAATACCTACATAAATTGCACCGGCATCAACCGCCACACAATCAACAAATGTGGAATTCATAACTTTACCATCAGCTCCAAGCCAGTCAAGAGCACCTGCACGGCCCATAATTGAATTTGTAATATAACTCTGATTGAATGTGGAATTATAGACTCCACAGTTACTGCTTTTGTTGCTTACATAAATTGCTCCGCCGCTGAAGTCGGCTGTGTTGTTTGTGAAAGTGTAATTGTTGATTTTAATGTCGTTTACATCCAGCCATGCAAGAGCACCACCTGATATGTATGCGTGGTTTTTATCAAATGTGTTGTTGTAACCAAATCCTCCTGTTGCATCAGGTTCCCTGGCCATACCTCCACCATAATT
>CAZQWN010000162.1:0-3371 GCA_964596915.1 uncultured Methanobrevibacter sp. | reverse complement strand
AAAATATAACTTATCCGAGAGCATTTGACGAGTATTCCCATCAATCCCAAAATAGTAAAAAACATGAAAAACTTTAAGAGAAATACTATAATAATATTGATGGTTGTATGTCTGCCCACATCAAGTAAGATTCAATGTTATCAGGGTCTTGAAGTTTCAATATACTTTTGGCATGTTGTTCTCCAGTTGTTGTTTTACCGCACCATTTTGGGCCAATCATTAATACTGCACCAATCATTTGTAAATATTTCTCTAAATCATCATCAATTTTCCTTTTTAAATATTTAGAAGGCATATTAACACCAGCATGTATAAATTTTAGTATTTTCTTATTTTTTATTTAAGTAATTTCTTATTTTTTATTTAAGTAATTTCTTATTTTTTATTTAAGTAATTTCGTTTTGATAAGTTATTATTGCAAATTTGTCTTTAAATCAACAACAAGAATAAGTGCATCTTCCCTATCCTTAATTTGAATTATATTGTAAAATTCTTCTTTAATAGATACTTTCAGCACATTTTTGCCGGAAACTAAATTAATGATTTTTCTAAACTTAGACAATCTTAACTCATCACCATAGTCAATATGTATAACAAAATTGTCATTTTTACAATTCGGAAGTACAAATCTCTCTTTATATCCTCTGATTTCCAATATTGTAATGTCTTCTTGATCTCTAACATTACGGATCCCATATAATTTATTATCAACAGATATTTTAACTGTTTTTTTAGGAGTTTTATTTATCAATTTCATAAATCCGACAAGTTTAGAAATTTTCAATGGCTTATTTAAATCTATGTCCATTTTTAACCTCCTTTTTTGTTGACCTTATTGATTTCACTTTCTTTAATTTTAAACACAAAATTATCCCTAAAAAATTCACAAAATGTTTTTAGATTAACCTTATGATATTCGTTATGATACTTATGATGGTGATAGTCACACAGCAATACAATGTTGTCTTCACTGTAATAATCACTATGAGTATTTTTAACACGTTTTATATGATGAGGGACAATATTTTTATTTGAACCGCAAACAAAACACCTGTTTTCCTTTTCTTTTAATTTTTTAATTGTTCCCTTAAATTTCCAATAGTTTGGATTATCTGCCATGTTATCACCAGTAAAATCATTGATATTTATTTTTGAATTGATTTTAGTTATGTTTATCAAAAATACTCTTTAATTTTTCCTGTGTTTTATCAATATCAAATTTTCGAATTTTTTAACATATTGGAATCATGTTTTGAAAGATTTTTAGGAGGGTTTTTAATAATTTTTAAATAATATTCTAACCCCCTGCAAAATGAATATAACAGAAGAAAGAATCAAAACAAATCTTTTAATGTTAGATTATTTCGATATGTGGCCTGAATTCAGCGTTAAAAGTATTAATGATACTAAAACAGCGAGATATTACAATTTAATTTCTAACTTGATTGATTCGCAAATTGATGCTGGTATCCGTTGGTTGGATAGTAAAGAAGCAGAAGAATATTTCAAAGGAGAAACAGCATATCAAAGAGAAGTATTCCTTGCATTGGAAGATGAATGGGATAGTATCCTTGAAGGTAAATATAATAGTGTAGATGCATTATTGTTTTTAATAATTTTTAAATAATATTCTAACCCCCTGGCAATTTTCAACTATAAATTCCACCGGTTCCTTTATTTTGAATTAACTTTATTGTAACTAATTAATAATTACTAAATATTATCATTATCATTTTATTTAAGTTTTATCCAATTGTTATAGCTTTAAAAAATTGTTATGACTCTGTAAAATTGTTTTCATTTAAACATAGTATTTAAAATTAACTGATTATAAAATAAAAGATTTTAAAGATTTAAAAAATATAGATTAATCCATGTACATGATAGCTAGTTTAGATTGTAAATTTAAAACAAACCATGAAAATATTGAAAAGATCCTCCAGCATTATGGACTTCGAAAGATTCAATGCTCATTATATGCAGGGGATTTGGACAATAATGAAAGAAAAGATTTATGCGAAAATATCCGCAGTATCATTCGTGATAGTGATAATGTATTGATAATGCCAATTTGTCAAAGATGTTACGCTAAAAAAGAAGGCTGCGGCAGGAAAATTAAGTTTAGAGAAGAGCTTTACAAGGTGTTTTAAATGAAAATAGTGATAGACGGATACAACAAGTCAATCCACAAAAAAGATAACCAAATTGTTATACATGAAAAAGATGAAATACTTGATTCGATTAAAGCATCCAAAATTAATGACATTACAATTGTTGGAAAAGGCTATGTGACATTTGATGCACTTAATTTAATGGCTGAAAACAACATTAAACTGATATCCATCAATCCCAGAGGGGAGATGACCTACACACTGGAATCACCTAACTGGAGAAATGTAGTCCTAAAAAAGAAACAGTACCAATTAAGCGAAAACAAAACCGGACAGAAAATATGTTTGGAATTGATTAAATCAAAAATAAAAAACCAAAAGGGAGTTCTTAAAACATTGAATAAAAACAAACAACTGAAAAGAGTTGCAAACACCCGATTGAAAATGGACGAATACATTAAACAGTTGAATGATTTGAACTTAAATGACAAAAATGTAAAACTGCAGATTATGGGAATTGAAGGTAAATCATCAAAAGATTACTGGAGCAGTGTAAAATACTTCATTCCAAAAGAAATTGGATTTACATCAAGAACAAAAAAGCCCACAGATCTTTTAAACTCAATGCTGAACTATGGATATGCAATACTTGCATCTGAAATAACAAAAAGCATACTTTTAAATGGTCTTGATCCCTACTGCGGACTACTGCATTATGATATGGATAAGAGAACTAGCCTGACATTTGATTTGATAGAGCCATTCAGACAGCAAATAGTTGATAAGACTGTGATAAGCTTGATAAACAGAAAACAGGTTAAAACTGAAGATATTGACAATAGAAATAATCTGATAAAATTAGAAGCACGAAAATTAATTGTAAATAAAATTCTCAATAAAATGTATTCAACAATAACATACAATGGAAATGAGATGAGTTATGCAGACATTATAGACTTGCAAAGCAAAAACTTAGTAAACTCAATAATTAATGGAGATGAATTTAAAGGATTTTACCTGACATGGTAGGGAAATGTATAAGCATTTTTTCCTTGAAAATCAAGTCCCTGCAAATAACAGAAATAACATTAGAAATGACATTATTTAGATATTAATTAGGGAAATCTACCTTCATTTTCATGTCAAAAATGAAGTCCCAATAAAAATTTTTAAAGGAGAAAAAATAGAATGTAAAATAAAAAAAATAAGAAAAAATAGATAGTGTTTAAAACGTATGTTTGATTAAGAATTATTCAAAAC
>CAZQWN010000161.1:0-3457 GCA_964596915.1 uncultured Methanobrevibacter sp. | reverse complement strand
CATAAAAACACCATAGATATAAATTATTATATTAGTGTTTTAGAATTAGATATTTTATCTTAAAACTATTTATAATTTATTATTTTTAAAAATAAATATTGTTTTTAGAGTAAAAAATTGTTTTAAGAATGAAATATTGCTTCAATATAGTAATAAGTAATGAATGAAACTTTTATATACTTTAATGTTCATAATATCATATGACATCTGAGGATGTTTTGGCGGCACAATGTCGACCAGTAGATATGAATGTTGAATAGGGATGTGTCAAAATTTGTTAAACAAATTTATCCTTATTCAATTTTTAAAAAATCTATTTTTTGCTCAAATATTAACTTTATTGATGTGAATTTAACTAAAACTCAAAATCTGTTGTAATTTCCTGTATACTCTCACTTTCCATCAGAATATTAACCAATCTATCATCCAAATCTGCATGATTATCCCCATAATCAATTTCGCCAAATTCACTTCTAATAGAATATGTAATCTTTTCCCCATAACAAAGATGTAACTTCGTTTAATATAATCCAGATTATCTCAGATTGATTCATTAATTCCCAAACATATCTTGAATAAGTGAATCCATATAATCAATGCTTGGCATTTCCATCAAATATTCTCCCATACAATGCCCCCACAGATTATAATAAATTAAAATAAAATAAAAATATTGTTTTATTAATTTAAAAAACTTCAAAAAAGGGATTTTGCCCGCATACTTTACAAAATATAATGTACTTTAGCTCTGCACATTAAGTATATCTTGGCAAATATTCTTCCATCATCATCACTTTTTTATATTTTTCACCAATTTTATTTTATACTTTTCATCATTACGTATTGATTGTAAGATGCGCCCATACTATTTTTCAATCACTGAAATTCACTGGCTTAAAACATCATATCTAAATTATTAATCATATAGGTTTAACTTTTATGAAAATTTCAAAAGTTTTATTCATAAGTTAAACTTTTAAATAACCACTACCTGAAAATTACTGCATTACCCATTAGATAACTCATCAAACAAATCCTTTGAATAATCAATGAACACCTTAGTGTTATTGAAGATTTTTAACGCAATTTTTTCATCAAAACCGTCCCACAGGATTTGTAAAAATTCGGAATTCAACTCTTTAGTATTGCAGAAGAATTTAAACAAATCCCTATCAAACAATCCCTGATCAAGATAATTTATCTTAAGCAGGTATATCAACCCCTCAAGAGTTTTGCATTCAATATTTTTCAATACGAATAATGCTTTAACAACAGAATACATGGCTAAAAAACAGGAATTTACAATAAAGGGATATTCTCCCATATCAAAATAGAGTTCACAAACATCAATATGTCTTTCAGCTTTACTAAACCATGCATCAGTTACCCTATCATCTTTCATAAAAATACTCTCCATGAGATTCCCGATTTTGATATTTGCTCAAAAGAGGATGAACCTTTAAAATAAACTTTTCGCAGCCATCATAACTGGTTCTCTCAAACCACGTATAATCATCAATTACAATTTGAATATTGGCGAAATTGCATAAACCCCATCCATTATCATAGAAAACATCATTTTTTTCTAAAAAATCCTCATTTTCAACAACACCACAATTAACCACAAAAATAACATCATTTAAATTTAAGTTATATTCCGTTAACAAGTCACTAATCTCATCAACAAGATTTATCATAAAACACCCCATTGAAAAAAAAACATGCAAAAGATCCTGTCCAATGGATTAACGGCCACTGGATAGATCTCTTTTGCAATAAGTTCACTGAAAATATTTTTTTGATGTTCAGTCTTTTCTTTTAACAAATGAGACATGAAACTTCTATGGACACTCATCGAAGCACATTCTAATAGATATCAGTCCAATTTGGAAAATAATCTCTTAAAATATGTAAATAATATAAATACTCCAATTAATAAAGTTTTTGTTGTAAATGAAAGCAATATTACCATATGAGAACAATATTATAAAGTGAAAGCAATATTTCATGAACAAAGCAATTTTACTTAATCAATTCAATAATAACTATGAAACACATTTAATAAGATTAAATAGATTTTAATGCCTTCATTCAGATACACTTCATTATTTTTTATAAACTAAATAATGCATAACCTATTTATCCAATTATATGATAAATATGATTATGAACCCTATACATTTCTTCACATTAGGATATTATCCGGAATATTTATTTATTGGAGTTATATGGGGCATTATTATTGGATTTTACACATATTTTAGAGTCAGATATGCTTTAAACAATAGCAAATTATCAAAAAATAAGAAATTAGTCATAAACTTCATTATTCCGATTCTAGCATTCATATGCTGTTTAAATATATGGTCAAATGCAGCCATATTAACCTTATACTTATTTTTATCATCCGTAATTGCAGATGTAATAAGAATAATATGGAAATATTTACTTAAGGACAAATATTTAAATTTCATCCCACAGTGCCATAAAAAAGGCATTTTGGCGTTGGTTATTTTTGCAATTATAATAATTGGTGGCGTTTACGGAATGAACCATATTGAATTAACGGAATATAATTTAACTACAGATAAGATAAATAACGAATCTTATTCCATTGTTTGGGTTAGTGATATTCATTACGGAACTGTTCAAAATCCACAATTAGTTAAAGAAAGCATTTCTAAAATAAATGACTTAAAACCGGATATGGTTGTTTTGGGTGGAGATATAGTCGATGAAAGAACAACCAAAGAGGACATGAATGAAATATTTAAAGAATTGGGAAAAATCAATTCAACATATGGCACATATTACATCTTTGGAAATCACGATACCCAGCCAGATTCAATCGACTATGAAAATGGAAACAGAACATTTAGTGATGAGGAATTAAATAAATCAATAATCGATAATAGAATAAAAATTTTAAATGATGAAAAAACATCAGTCAATGAGGACCTTGTTTTGGTAGGAAGAAGCGATGCACAGTGGGAGGGTAAAAATAATAGAATTGACACAGGCCAAATACTTAACGAAAGTGATTTATCCAAATATGTCGTTGTTTTAGATCACCAGCCCATTGAGTATGAAGAAAATTCACAGCAAGGTGCTGATTTACAACTTTCAGGCCATACTCATGGCGGACAGCTATTCCCATATTCAATTTTTGAAAGATTAACTGGCCATTTGATTTATGGTGAATTTCATTTTGGAAAAATGGAACTAATAATATCATCAGGTTTGACAGGTTGGGGATGGCCAATGAGGAATGAGGCTAAATGCGAATATGTTTTAATCAATATTAATTAAAATTAAATCCAAACGCACTATCTATAATATAATAAGAAAAAAACAATTATAAAACTCTAACAAAGAATTTAAAGTTTAAAAATTTTGTTGCCCGTATACTAACTCTCTTGAATCATTGCTAGAATACCCTTCGCTCCTCGAGTAACCC
>CAZQWN010000160.1:0-3477 GCA_964596915.1 uncultured Methanobrevibacter sp. | reverse complement strand
TATTTGCTTGTTTTAAGGTTTTGTTTTACTTTTATGGTCTTTTTGATAGTTTGACCTTTGTATGTTGCTGTTAACTTGTAGGAACTCGGTTTTATTGTACTTGGTATTTTCAAATTAACGTAACCATTGGCATTGGTTTTTACCTTGTAGGTTTTCTTGTTGAGCTTAATGGTCACTGTCTGACCTTTGCCAACATATTTACCATCATCACCAACAATTCTAGCTTTAAACTTGGATCCGTCAAAGTAATACATCACAACATTGCCGGCACCGACAAATCTTGATTTAACCGCAATTTTAGTCTTTTTATTGTCGCCATTTGAAGGGTTTGTAACAATGATAATTTGGTCTTTTGTCAGCTTGGTGAATTTAATGGTTATAAAACCTGAACTGTTTGTTGTATAACTGCTGAATTTGCCGTTGATGGAAACTGCAATTTTGGTATTGTTCAGCGGAGTTCCATCTAGACTCAATAGCTGTGCTTTATAATTGTAGTTGCTGTTATAACCTCTTTCAACATCAAAAGAAACAATTGTACTGTTTATTATAATGTAATTGACAATTGAAATGTTGTTGTATGTTGTTGTGATATTATATTTTCCCTCATATTTGTCTATCGGAAGTTTGCAGGTTCCGTTTTCATCTGCAGTCATATTGTAGAATTCGCCTTCAAATTCAAAAATGACTTCTTCTCCCGCACCGACATGTGCGGTGAATGCTGCATCATCACCATAATATTTCACAAGATTGTCTGTTATGTTAACATCAGCAATGGTATAGGCTTTCAAAATAGCCACTTCCTCATCATCATATAAATCAATCCAAGTTTTACCGTCAACACTCACTTTGGACTTGTTAGGTTCCAGATTGATTCTGGAAAATAATATAATCGGCACCTTATTTTTAAATATCACTCTGAATGTGTCGCCTTTTTTGATTTGAACATATCTATCCATTTTGATTGTTTCGTATCCTCCAAAGTAACTTACTCCTTCCTGTGCATAAACTGCAACTCCGTTTACTTCAATTTCAAATGTATAATTCATGCCAGCTTTATCAAAGAGGGTTCCGACAGCTGCAATCAGTTCGTCTGCATCAGCTGTAAACTCATTGTAATAATATTTTCCTTTTTTATTGGATTCAATGTCTCCGCCAATATCCAGCTGGTAAATTCTGGCGTATGAATCATTATTGATTATGTACGCTACACTTGTAGTGTCTGCAAAAGATTTATCATAATATGATACATAGAAATATCCTCCATCACCCCAATTGCTTCCCCAACTGTTTTTAACTATCCATGCGCCGTCACCTTCGGGCCTGTTTAGGGGATTGAAATTGCCTGCGGGATAATTGTCGTCCCATCCCACAACAGCAACCGCATGGTTTGAAGTGTCCTTGCCATTGTAATATAATGCATTGGTAACAGGGTTATAATATCTGCTTTCATTGAAATTTGCATTATGATTGACTGCTACGGCCCCATATTTGATTAAAGCCTCCTTAATTAAATCGTTATCATCCACATTTATCCTTTTAGGAATAAAAACTGCATTCTGAATATGGATGTTTTCAGGAGTTATATAAAGGGAGGATATTTTACCGAGCTCATCATAACCGTCATATACATCAGGGAAAATTCCCAGCCAGTTAATAAGATATTGCATTCCATGTTCTAGATGTCCCCCTTCAACGTATGAAGTGGATCCGTATTTTGAATATTTAATCATTGAATTTTGTGCGTTATTTACAGATAGAGAGTATGTTACGTTTGCATATCTCATAAGTGCAGATTCCAATGCAGCCATATTACCGAATGCCCAGCATGCGCCCATGAATCCCTGGTTTTTTACAGGAGAAACCCATCCATATTCCCTTAAATCGAATTTTGCAGGAAGTTCATCAAATGAAAGAGTATTGTTCAATATTATAAATGGGTTTGCAGTATTTTCAAAATTATAGTTATTGTCTGTGTTGTTGGTTGAACATGTATCTGTGGTGAAGTTGTTTCCCCTGCTGATTATACCCTTATATGTGGTATAAATGCTTGTAACATTGGAAGGGTTATTGAAGTAGTTGTTTATTAATGTTATATTGCATTCATAACCATAGAGAGTACTAACTTCATTACCGATATTTTTTTCAAATCTGCTGTCTGAAATTCTTACAGAACCCATATCGAAATAAGCCGCACCACCATAGGATATGTCATCTTCAACACTGTTGGATTTGAATAATGAGTCCTGAATTTGTGCAGAGGCATAACTTGTATATAGGCCGCCGCCTTCATATTCCGCCTTATTGTTTGTAAAATTTGAAGCTGAAATAATTAATTTTCCACCCAATTGAAGAATGGCTCCTCCGAATCCTGAATAACAGTTATTGAATGTGGTGGAGGCGATAGCAGTATTCATAGGATTATCCTTATCTTCACTACCATTGGCATCAACAAATACTGCACCACCATTATTTTCACTGGTATCATTGTCAAATTCACTATCTGAAATACTTAAACTTGTAATTTGTCTGGCAGCTATTGCACCAGCAGTTTTATATGCATGCAGGTTTTTAAATCTTGAGTTGGAAACATTCAGATTTGCGTAATTATTCGCAAATATTGCTGGCGCATATCTTGATGTGGTATTTAAGAAATCGCAATTATCAATTGTTGCATTTGACATGTAAAGATAAATGTGGCCCTTGACAATATCATCAGAACTGCTTTTGAAAGTTGAATTGGTAATTTTGACTGTGCTGTAATAGGAAGTTATTGAAGCTCCAGCATTTCCTGTGTTATCTATGAATGTACAGTTGTTAGCAATTAAATTGTTGCGAAGCATAAAGACTGCACCGAAATTGCTGCTTCCGTTACCAATACAGTTTATGAAAGTCACATTGTTAAGTGTTAGTTTTGATTTGGAGTTTATTGCAGAACCGTGATGGAAAAATCCATTTTTAATAATTAAATTATTAATCTCCACATTTTTTCCGGTGATGGTTAGTGCTCTTGCCTGATTGTCACAGTCGATTACATGATTGTTCCCGTTAATGGTGAAATTGTCTCCTGTAACATTCACTCCCTCAACATACATCGAATCTCTTTCGTTGTCGAATTTATAGTTGCACTCTAAATCAAAAGTCGAATCATGAACATCAATTTCAGTTTGGAAATACAAAAATGATTCATCTTTCGAATCTCCTTCTGTATTGACCGTATCATTTAAATCAGCTGCAGATATTGCAGTGATTGATAACGTCAACACGAGCAGGATGAATGTATATAACATATATTTTTTAAATTTCATATTTTGCCCCAGTATTTTATACAAAAATATGTATATTGGATAGAATATTTAAAACTATTCAAAAAGGGCAATCTAAAAAATTAGAAAAAAGTATTAGCTTTAAAGCATTGAAAAAATAAAAAAAGAGATTAGGTGAAACCTAATCTAAGTGTTTGTTGCGTTTGTTGTGTTT
>CAZQWN010000159.1:0-3496 GCA_964596915.1 uncultured Methanobrevibacter sp. | reverse complement strand
ACATGGTTAGTAAAGGTAGAGGAAACTTTTTAAAAGTTAAATGTTTAGATTGTGACAATGAACAAGTAATCTTTGATCGTGCAGCATCTGACGTAAAATGTATTATTTGTGGTAAAACCCTTGTCAAATCTCGCGGTGCTAAAGCTAAAATCACCGCACACATTGAAAAAGTTTTAAACTAGATATCTAGTTTTCAACTTATTTTTTACTATTTTTTTATAATTTTTTATTAATGTTGGTGAGAGTATGGTAAGAAAAAGTCAAGAATGGCCTGATGAAGGAGAACTTATTGTAGGTACTGTTTATAAAGTTCTTAATTATGGGGCTTTTGCTAAATTAGAAGAATATCAGGGCAAAGAAGCTTTTATTCATATTTCTGAAGTATCTTCTGGTTGGGTTAAAAATATCAGAGATCATGTAAGGGAAAACCAAAAAATCGTTTGTCGTGTTCTCAGAGTAAATCCTAAAAAAGGGCATGTTGATGCATCTTTAAAAAGAATCCGCGAAGATCAAAGAACTAAAAAAATCCAACATTGGAAAATTGAGCAAAAAGCTGAAAAATTCTTAGAATTGGCTGCTAAATCATTAGATAAAAATTTAGATGCTGCTTACGATGAAGTAGGTTATGAACTCATGGACATATTTGGAGATGTTTATGGTGCTTTTGAAACTGCTTCTGATGAAGGTGCAGAATCACTTACTGAAGAGGGAATCCCTCAAGATTGGGCAGATGCTATTACAGAGGTAGCTAAGAAAAATATTACTCCTCCTGAAGTACATATCAGTGGTTATGTTGATATTGAAACCTTTGTGCCGAATGGTGTTGATATTATCATTGCAGCTCTTAAGGCTGCAGAAGATAACGGCGATGCCGAAGAGGAAATCAAAGTACAATGCGTAGGTGCACCAAGATACAGAATTACAGTTAAATCTACTGATTATTTATTAGCAGAAAAAGAGCTTAAAGCTGCTGCTGATAGATGTATTGCAGTTGTCGAAGAATCTGATGGAAATGGTTCATTTTTAAGAGAATTAGATAATTAGATTCTTATGAATATGAAAATGAATAAATGTCCTGAATGTGGTATTTATACTTTAAAGGAAGCCTGTCCAAAATGCGGCGGCAAACTTAAAGTAATTTATCCTCCCAAATTTTCAGTGGAGGATAAATACGGTAAATATAGACGTATATTAAAAAAAGAATCAATGAAGGAGTAATTGGGTATGGAAACTACAGAAATAACTGTTTTAGAAGACATTGAAGTAAACAATCCTATTTTTATTGAAGCATTGCCCGGCCTTGGTCATGTTGGTAAATTAGCTGCCGACCATATAATTGATGAATTGGGAGCTACCAAATTTGCTGAAATTCATTCTCCAACATTTCCTCCTCAAGTAATTGTTAAAGATGAGGGCATTATTGAAAACATGAAAAATGAATTGTATTTCTTAAAGGATGTTGGTGAAGATAATTTGGATTTGATTATTTTAGTAGGAAATACTCAAGCTTTATCCCCTGAAGGCCAATATTTAGTATGCAAGGATATTTTGGAGTATGTAAAGGGTTTCGGCATTGACAGAATCTTCACTTTGGGCGGAATGGTTACCGGCCAGCCTACCGAAAATCCAAGAGTTTTCGGTGCTGCAACTTGTGAAGAAAATATCGAATTGCTTAAAGAGGCGGATATTGAAATCAGAGCCAATGACGGCGGAATTGTTGGGGCTTCCGGACTGTTTTTAGGTTTGGCTGTTCGCCAGCAGATTCAAGGGTCCTGCCTTATGGGTGAAACTCCGGGTTACTTCATTGATGCTGAAGCTGCAGAGGCTATATTAAACAAATTATCCCTGTTGCTTAATTTTGAAATTAATGTTGATAAATTAGAGGAAAGAGCTGAAGAAACAAGACAAATGATTGCTAAGGCTCAGCAAATGGAACAAGATATGATTAATAAGGCTAATGCAGGAAATGCGGACGATTTAAGATATATTGGATGAATTTCAATATATTTTTTTATTTTTACTTTTTTTATGAACGTTATAGTTGTGCCTGATGCATCTATGATTGTTATTCCATTGATTGAAAAGAATGGACACACTTATATTTCTCCCTCAAATTTCTCCAAATCTGATAATATGGATATTTGTGAGGGTAATTTTAATTTTGACAATTTAATCAATACTTACTGTTCAAGTGAGCTTCCCTCTGGTGTTAGGGGAAGACTATATCTATTTTCACGTATCATTGATAAGGCAGATGCGGCGATTATAATCGCAAACCGCCCTAAAAATCATCCGAGAATGTACAATGCATTAAATGACCTGATTTTATTTGGAGGTAATTCCTGCAATAACGCTCGCTCTATTGAAGTCAAGATAATCAATGATTTGAATATTCCGGTTTTAAGGCTTGCATATCCTGCCAGTCAAAATGAATTAATCAATATGATTGATAAAACCAATTATTTTTTAAAAAATTTGGATGATGATATTTCTGATGATTTAAACGTTGATTTAAGTTTAAAGAAAGATAAATGCCCAGTATATGATGTTAAAAAAATCTTAAATAATAATGTCTTCTAACATTTAACCATGTTAGTTAATGCCGATTTTCACATTCACAGTTGCTTTTCAATGGCTTCATCAAAAGACATGCTGATTAAAAATATTGCTCCTAAATCCAAATTAAAGGGTTTGCAACTTCTTGGAACTGGTGACGCTTTCCATCCCAGATGGATTGACATTATTGAAGAAAGCACTGATTATGTTGGCGATGGAATTTACTCATATGATGATATGAACTTTGTTTTGACAACAGAAGTTGAGGCAAAGCATAAGATTCACCATGTAATAATTATTCCGAATATGGAAATCGCACGTGAACTGTCAGATAAGCTTCCTTCAAAAAATAAGAATAGTGACGGCAGACCAAAAACTCAATTGGACGGTGCAGAACTTTTCGAACTTGTTAAAGAATATGATTGTCTTATTGGTCCTGCACATGCATTTACTCCGTGGACTGGAATGTACAAATATTATGATAGCATATATGAGTGTTATGAAAAGAAACCTGATTTTGTAGAGCTCGGTCTTTCAGCAGACACTTTCATGGCAGATACTGTAAGTGAACTTAAGGATTTCCCATTCTTAACCAATTCCGATGCACACTCTCCATGGCCGCATAGGTTGGGCAGGGAATTTAATCAAATCGAGCTTGAAGATATTTCATTTTCTTCAATAAAACATGCAATAAAACATAAGGATATCAATGCAAATTATGGTATGGTTCCAAATTTGGGAAAGTATCACATGACTGCATGTACCAAATGCTTTAAAATAACTGATCCTATTGTTGCAAAGGAAAACGGGATGAAATGCAGTTGCGGTGGAAAAATTAAGAAAGGTGTTGACTATAGAATATCCGAAATTGCAGATTTCAAAGAACCGGTGCATCCCAACTTCAGGCCACCATATGTTCATTTGATGCCTCTTGCCGAGC
>CAZQWN010000158.1:0-3556 GCA_964596915.1 uncultured Methanobrevibacter sp. | reverse complement strand
TCGGTTCTGATGAAATAGGCCAGAACAATCTTATAGCATTCAAATACAATCCCTACAAGAAACAGGTTGAAATATTGTGCGACATACTGTTTGAGATTTGGAGAATGGGTCAGAAACTGGATAATCGTATCCTGAAATATAAATGACAATATTGTTATGACAATCGAAATCAGCAAGATTCCAATTATCGATACCGAAAAGAGTTCATTACTTTTCTTTTTATCGAATTCCGCCTTTGCAATGTTACAGAGTATGCTTCCTCCAAAACCTATCAGCCAGTATATGACATTTATAAAGCAAACAAAGGGCTCCATAGTCTGAACAACAGATAAAAATGTGGAACCCATAAAAAGGCTTATGAAAAATGCGTCAATGAGCATTGCGAAGTTTCCGGCAATTGATGTCAGCATTGTCGGAAAGAGCAATTCCTTGAATTTGGAGTTCAGTAAATCATAATTTCTTGCATAATCCATAATTAACACTATCTTTTTGAAGCAATTAACATTCTCGGCAATTTATGTACTGGCAATTCGATTTTAAAGTTCATGAATTTAACAAGGGCTTCAGCGCCTAGCCTTCCATTTGGAATATAGTCATAAGTGGTTTTCGGAATAAATATTTCCCCGCCAACCTTGACAGTTTTAAATGTTTTTAAAAGCAATGCTGCGATTTTTTCATCGCTTTCATCCTTTATGCTTTTGTTTAAATTGATTAAAACGCTGTCGAATTCGCCGTCGATTTTATCCAAACCGTCGGCATCGGTCTGAGCTATGGACAAATCATCAAGTAATGTGTCTGTAACCAGTAATATGGTTCCGTATGGTTTCAGATTGTTTACAATAGTTTTGATATCATCCATATGGTTGTCATCAATATCGGCATTTTCATGTCTTTCTTCACTCAGCACTAGCTGGAAAGCGCGCTGTTCAAGGCTTCTGAGGAATTCCAAATCTTTCATTACCTGATTTTTATCTTCATGAACCAGGTATATGTCGCCCGGACTTGTTTCTATATCCTGAGTCTTTAAGAAAAATTGAGAGTCCTCAATTTGACCTATTAAAGTCCTGTGATGACTTTTCAGGTTTTGTCCGATATTCTGCAAGGGGGAGGACTTGGCGGTAATGTCTTTTGGCACGATTATTGACTTTAAAACGCCATGTGCATATAACTCATATGGTTTTTGGCGCTCTTGATGGAATTTATCAGGATTTAAATATGAATCAAGGGAACTGTCTGTTTCATGCTGTCCGGAAATCCTGTCAAGGAATTTTGCATCAAGATTGCCTCCATGAGGGCGGCAATTCACCTCTATCAGTACTGGTCCCTTTTCATCAATCATGAATTCTCCATGAACTGGACCATATTTTATTCCTAAGGCATCGGCAACGTCAAAGGCATATTCCACAAGTTCCGCTTCTCCGATTCCCAATTCGTTAATCGTTTCGTCATAGTCATAGACATGGCCTCCTTCAGGAGTCTTGATTTTGTGATACTTCCAGATGCTTGTTACCCGATGAACGCCATTGCAGGACATGAGATTTACAACATACTCCTCACCCCTGATGCGTTCCTGAATTAGAAGCTCATCCAAGTCTATTCCATAGATGCTTTTTGAATTGAACAGTTCATTTAGGGATTTTATCATCTCCTCCTTATTTGAGCAGATTCTCACACCCACAGAACAGAAGCTGTATTGTGGCTTTATTACAACCTCGTCAAGATGTTGACTGTCATAATATTCAATGGCCTCTTCAACACTGGTTACGATGTGGCCCCTTATTGAGCGAAGGTTGTTTTCAGCCAGCCTTTTGTGCATTTCGTTTTTGAATGTCATGGCATCCAAGTTTTCAATGGGATTGCACAAGAGATTCAGGTCATTTGCCAATTTGGTAGCCAATATAACTCCATCTTCAGTTCCAGGAACAATAACTAATGGATCAAGTTCTTTAACCATTTCAAGAGTTTCTTCATATGTGTCTTTTTCATAAATCAAATCGTAATCTGCATTTATCAAATTGTATCCATTTCTGACTTCGTTTAAATGCATTTCCGCTTCCTCAGTATCACTAAAGGCATTCATTTCCAAAATAACTGGATTGCAATTCCTGTCAATTATGTCCTGAATATAATTAATTCCTGTAGATTTGCATTGAACAACAATAATATTTCTAATCATAAAAAATCAACACCATATCAAATTCGCATGACTTCTAATTTACATTATATTCTAACTCCACATATATATGTTTCTTACCCCCTCAGGGTAATATTTCTCTTTAAATATGATTAGAACCTAATTGTTTGCACTTTGATATGAAATAAATTTTATGTATGGACATGCAACAAAAATTATTTTAATTTTCATTATCTTGAACTATTATGCAATGGTGATGGTAATGAAAATAACTTAACTGAATAACATTGGAATAGTTCTAATTCTTGGAGTTATAGGGGTATTACTGCAGTCGATACCTATGCACCTGATTATTTAATGGATATAGAAATCATTCATTTAGGTCAATGGTGGGGATGCAGGATTCATGAATCTTTTCAACACTATTGAAAACAAAGTCAGATATGGCAATTTGGATTCGTCCGAAAAGGAAATTTTCTTGAAAATGGTATGATAACTGAACAGGGATTCATGACGAGCTTTTTAAAAAAAGGATATTACAATATGTTAAATCAAAAAAACTCATGGTTGTGCAGTTCACCTCGCATTGGTGGTGAGATGTCTTTTGCACTTTTTTTCTAAATTTCAAAGTGTTACTTCCAAATATATAATTTTAGTTTAGTCGAAAAGTTCATAGATTTTTTTGAAGAGTTTTTCGAAGCATCTGTGTGGTGACATGTTTTTCACCTCTTTTTAATTTGACATTTAATAGCAGATTATATTTTTTTACATCTTTACGGGAAAAATCATAACTATCAATTTTTTATCACATTTTTCTGTGGTAAAGTTTTAGTTTTATTTGTTTTTAGAACTTCTCACATCTACTTATTAGTATATTCAAGGCCATATACAAAGCTTTTCGAATATAAGGGGTTACTTGCATTTTAAAATAATATGACAAGTAATTTTAAATTATAAAATTAAAAAACAATAAGTTTAAAAGCCAAAATTAAATTCACAGTGTTTTTACTTTTTTTTTTCAGGATAAATGAATTGCTTTGAATCTTTTCCTCATGAAGACGACTGGGATTCATGGGCTAGAAAACACAATGAATTGGGGTTTGAATGGTTAATTTGGCCCTAAATAATTTTCAGGAATGTGTACAACAATTAGGGCAGAGATTATGCCGATTATTCCCCCAATTGCATCTGTTGGATAGTGGATACCGCCATAAATGACTATAAATGATAAAATTAGTAAATATGCGGGTGATGGACAAGCAATTTACGTTTATATTTATCTGTGGTCAATGATAAAAACCAGATAACATTTGAAAACAAACTTAATCCCAAAATCAATAAATGTAAAAACTGTTATACCTATATTATAATATGGAGATTAAACATGAATTTTAAGATTGTGGATAATAAGTTTAAAGTATT
>CAZQWN010000157.1:0-3617 GCA_964596915.1 uncultured Methanobrevibacter sp. | reverse complement strand
AATTAGGAACCAAATCAGTTAAATTCAAACCACTAACAGTAGAAGTAATATTATCTAAAATAGAAGTCAAATTAAAATCAAAATTAGGAACCAAATCAGTTAAATTCCAACCTACTAATGTATTATTTTCAATGATTCCCCCTAAACTAATATTTGATAAAGTAGTACCATTTCCATTTAAAAATAAAAATGAACCCTTAGAAGTAGCATTTCCACTTAAGAGATTAGTCAAATCAAGAACTAATGAAGCATCGCCATTACCATCTTTAGATATGCCTGGAACATCAAGTACCAAATAGGAATCATCATCAGTATTGTTATCATCTAAGATACTAGACAAACCAAATACAAAATATGACTTATCATTAGTGCTGTTCAAACCTAAAAGATCAGATAAACCAAGTACCACAAAGGAATGGTCTTTAGTCTTATCTCCATCAATATTATTCAAGTCCAGAACTAAAAATGAACTGCCCTTATCTTTACCGAAAAAATTGGAAAAATCATAAACTAATGTATTATTACTCTTATTTTTGTAAAGGATAGACCAGTCAAAACGATTGTTTGATGAACTGTCCCCTATAACAACATCTTCATTGACATTTACAGCAACAGGTTCATCTTCACTCCCTACAGATAAAATTTCCGCATTTTCATCATTATTTTCAACAGTTACTATATTTCCAGTAGCATTTTCAGGTGCCACACTATCCTCAACAGCTATTACATCATCAAAATCATCTGCTGCAATAACATCAGACACATTTTCTGACGCACTTACTGCACCGACTGCAAGTAATGAAATAATTACCATCAAGAATATTACTAAACTATTATTTAATTTCATTTATTATTTTCCTCCATATTTTTTGAATTACAATAATAAACAATATTAAATATAAAATTTGAAGTATTTAAATATTAAACTATTTAATGAAAATTTGCAGAAAATGTAGCTCTTATGAAATTATATTTTACAATAAAAAAATTAAAAAAGAAGTTACAGTTATTTTATAACTGTAATCTTGTTTGTGTTAGTTAAACAATTATAAGTGGTTTTGATTGTGTATTTTCCAACTTTCAAATTCTTAGGCAAATTAAAAATAGCCATCCCCTTTTTATTGGATTTAATCTTATATGTTTTGCCTTTGAACTTGATTTTCACAAGCATATTTTTGACAGCCTTGCCGTTGGAATTTAAAGTTTTGACTGTGAACTTGCCAGTCTTTTTAACTTTTTTAGACACGTTTTTAGTAACTAAAACAGTTTTTACAATTATCTTGTTTTTGACTTTAACATCACCATATTTGGTGTAGACAGTATATTTTCCAGGTTTCTTGTTGAATTTAAATGTTGCATAACCTTTTTTATCTGTTTTAGCAGTGACAGTGGATTTTCCAACTGTAAATTTAACATATTTTCCTATTGCCAATTTACCATCAGCACCATAAACGCGAACCTTGAACTGCTTGGATTGCTTGTAATATTTTGTCAAGTCCTTAGAAACAATTTTGGTTTTTGGAACTATTTCCATTCCTATTTTACCGTCTTTAAAGGTTAGTTGAACAAATCCATCCCTGTCCGCTTTTGCTGTAATATTTCCAGGAATATTTAAAGCTGTAAAATTGGATACATTGCCATCTTTTCCAAATAGCAATAAATTACAGTTAACAACAACCAATTCTCCCCTGTGTATAAAGTTTTTATTGTATGTTGCATTTAGAACTATCCAATTGTTTAAATCATCAAGCTTTAGGAATTTGTTTGGATTGTCCAGAGTGTCGCCCCAGAAGTTACAGTCAGCATCCACATTTCCAGAATATGGATAAATTGGAGAACCGTAATCACTGATTAAAAATGAATATCTGATGCTGCCATTTTCACCAAACCACATTAAGTCCCTTCCGAAAATGCTTCCGGAATTGACGAATTTGGAGTACAATATTGTACCGTTGTCTCCAATCCAGCATATTGCTGCTCCAGCCCATGCACCATTATTGTAGAATTCACTTTCCAAAACGTTACCTGAATCTCCCCTCCAGCATATTGCTCCACCGTAGTTCGGATATCCTACACTATTGGTTTTGAAGATGCATTTGAAAACTGTTCCGTTTGTACCATTCCAAACGATAGCTCCACCTTCATTGATTTTTGCACCCATAGGCCTGAAACTTATAGTAGGCCAAACTGTTCCGTTTTCATCAACATAATTCTCCTCCTTGTCAAAAGGATCATATTCAAGTCCGCTTCCAGTGTTGTTTGTGAAGTTGCAGTTTTCAATGTAACCGTTTGCACCGCTCCAGTAGATTGCTCCTCCGCCCGCTTTGTTTGAGAAATATAATCCATAGGCATTTCCGTTAATGAAGTTGATGTTTTTGATCACTACATTGTCTGCAGTAATGTTGAACATTCTTGATGTATGATTTCCGTTTAATGTATGACCGTTACCGTCTATTGTAATGGTTTTGTTGATTAGAATTCCCTTAGCAGGTTCACCTGTGTATGTATAATCCCTATCTAAAACCAATATTCCCCCTTCGGGAGTGTTAGCTATTTTTTTGCATAACTCTTCAAATGGATTGTCATACCTGAAAATCACGTTGAGGTAAGTTGCATTATACAAGTCTTTAATAGATGAGCGATAATCAAAAGTGGAATTGATAATTAAAGCTTTTGTATTTAAAAACAAATCATTATTATAATTGTTTTCGAATTCGCATCCCATGATGGTTACATTGCTCCCGTCCAGATGTATAGCACCGCTATAGTCTGATGCTGAATTGTTTTTGAAACGGGAATTTGAAATTGTGACATTGCTATCCCAATTAACGCAGATTGCCCCTCCACTTAATAGTGCAACATTGTTTGAGAAATTACAGTTATTGACAAGGATATTGTATCCCTGCAAATAAAGGGCTCCTCCATCACTGTTTACAATCTGAATGTGAATCAGATTAGGATTAAAGCTTTCGCCACTTGTCAGACTTACTGCGGGACCATATCTTACATTGTTATTTATGAAACTGCAGTTTTCAATGCATCCGTCATTTCCATTCCATAAAACTGCACCTGCAGCGGATGAAGCTGAGTTGTTTTCGAAATTACAGTTTGTCAATGTTCCATTGTTTCCCCACCAGGAAATTACTCCCCCGGCAAGCCCGGTTGTCCTTGAATTGATGAAATTCAAATTCTTAATACAAACATTGTTGGCAGTAACTAAAAAAACTCTGTTTACATCAGGAGCATCTATTGTATGATTGTTTCCATCAATTGTGATTGATTTTGAAATTATTATTTGATTTGATGAATCAGTGCTTTTGTAATCTTGCTCAAGATTAAGTGTTTCACCTACATCAGTTAAGTTTATTTCACAAGCTAAGTCTTCAAGATTAGCTGTAGCATTATTATCCATATCTGCTGCACTTACACAGGTTAAAGATACGGCAATTAATGCTAAAATCGATAAAATAAAAAATGTCTTTTTAATCAAATAAATTTCCTCCTTTGTAAAATATATTGATTTTTATATAAGATATAGTTTTCAAAAAATAGTTATCAAATAGTGCGGGGGACGGGACTTGAACCCGCGAAGGGACTGACCCACTAGGCCCTCAACC
>CAZQWN010000156.1:0-3672 GCA_964596915.1 uncultured Methanobrevibacter sp. | reverse complement strand
TTGATGCTGCTAATTTAGAACGTAACTTATATTTAACAGTTCAAATGATGGAATTGGGTGCTAATTTAGTAATGGCACTTAACATGAACGATTTTGCTAAGAAAAAAGATCACATCATTGACATTAAAAAAATGAGTGAACTTTTAGGATTCCCAGTTGTCGAAGTAAACGCAAAAACTGGTGACGGATTTGAGGAATTATTAACAACTGTTGAAAAACAATCTTCAAAACCAATAGATTCCAGTGTAAAATTATCCTACGGTGATGAATTAAGTGAACACTTAGGTGATTTGAAAGCATTAATTGAAAAAGACAGCAATTTATTGGATGTTCCTTCAATATGGACTGCAATTAAATTATTAGAAAGAGACTCAATTGTTATAGAAAAAGTACAAGGATCTTCTCAAAGCTCTGCTATCATGTCAGAAACAGATAAAGTAGCAGGACATCTTCATGATATTTATAATGAAGGTGCAGAAGAAGTTATTGCAAATGCAAGATATGCATTTATCAGTGGATTAATGGCTGAAGCGGTTAAAAGGCCTGCTGTTGAAAAAGAAACAATGACTGATAAAATTGATAAAATTGTTACCAACAGAATTTTGGCAATTCCAATTTTCATTGTTATCATGTACTTATTATTCACTCTAACATTCGATATATCCGCTCCGTTCTGTGATGCGATTGACGGATTCTTCGGATGGTTAGGGGAATATATTGCAGAAAATGTAGCTAATGAGTATCTCGCATCCTTCTTATGTGACGGACTCATTGGTGGTGTAGGTGGAGTACTTGTGTTCTTGCCTCAGATTATTATTATGTTCCTGTTCTTAAGTATTTTAGAAGACAGCGGATACCTTGCAAGAGCTGCTTTCACTTTAGATAAAATTATGCACAAACTTGTGGGTCTTCACGGAAAAGCATTTATTCCTATGATTTTAGGATTCGGTTGTGGAGTGCCTGCAGTAATGGCAACCAGAACTATGGAAAATGAATCTGACCGTTTACTTGCAATGATGCTTATTCCTTTCATGTCATGTACTGCAAGGTTACCAATTTACGCATTGTTTACAGCAGCATTCTTTGCTGAAAACGAAGGTTTGGTATTGCTTGCTATCTATTTATTAGGTATTGTTGTAGCACTTATTGTTGCTGCCATCCTCAAAAGAACATTGTTCAAAGGAATGTCTGCACCATTTGTAATGGAACTTCCATCATATAAAGTGCCTTCCGTAAAAGGTGTATTATTACACACATGGGAAAAAGTTAAAGGGTTCCTCAGAAAGGCAGGTACTATTATTTTAGGTGCTACCATTATCATCTGGATTTTAGGTAGTTTACCTTTAGGTGTAGATTACGCATCTCAGGAAAGTATTCTCGGTATGATAGGATCAGTTATCGCACCAGTATTTGCTCCTTTAGGATTCGGAACCTGGCAAGCTGCAGTAGCAATTATTGCTGGTTTACTTGCTAAAGAAGTAATTGTAGGTACCTTCGGTGCTTTAGGTGGACTTGAAGAAGATGACGAAGATGGAATCGCAAGTTTACTTCACGATACATTCACTCCATTATCTTCCTTCGCATTCATGGCATTTTCACTTTTATACATCCCATGTTTCGCAGCACTCGGTGCAATCAAAGGGGAAACTAACAGTTGGAAATGGCCATTGATCATGTCAGGTATTACTTTAGTGACTGCATATATTGTATCATTCTTAATATACAATATTGGTCTATTAGCAGGATTTACTTAATTAAGAATTTCAAGGTGATTATTAGATTTAAATCTAATTTTCATTTTTCAATTTTTTTAGTCATAACTAAATATTTATATATTGGTTAGGACAAAATATTGAATAAGAAGTTTTTAGTATACCTAAAAAATTTATTTGATTATGAAATTATGGTGATAATATGAAAACCTTAAAAGATACAAAACCTGGCGAAACCGTAACTTTGGTAAAATACCATGAAACTGGGGATGTTGGTTTAAGAAGACATTTATTAGGTATGGGTTTTGTTAAAGGAGCTAAAATTACTGTTAAAAAAGTAGCTACTTTAGGAGATCCTATGGAAATGTCTGTAAAAGGATATGATGTTTGTCTTCGTAAAGAAGAAGCTGAAAACATTGAAGTGGAATAAACTTCAATTTTTTTATTTTTTTTAAATTATTTTTATTAACGGTGTTATATTATGAAGTGCAGAATGTGCGGATTTGAATTCGATGAAAATGAATTGGAAAACCGTGGTTGTGCCAGCTGTGGAAAACACGACAACTGCAATCAGGTTCACTGTCCTCGATGCGGATTTGGTAATCATCCTGAATTTGATGAGGAATTCAAATTCATAGTAAAACTGAAAGATAAATTCAGAAACAGAAAGAAAGCTTCAAATTAACTTTTTTTACTTTTTAATATTTCTTTAACTGTCTCATCAATATTAATTTTTCCAGTATCAACATTTAATCCGTTTTCTTTTAATTTATATAGGATTTCAGTTGTAACCGGCGTTTTCAGGTGAGCTTTTTTTAATAATTTTTTATCGGAAAAGATTTGGTGTTTGTCGCCTTCAGCTATTATTTCTCCGTCATATAAAACAAATATTTTATCGGCAAACTGACTGACCATTTCTATATCGTGTGATGAAATAACAATACTTATTCCTTCCTCATTTAGCTTATTTAAAATATCCAAAACTTTATCAACACCCTCGGGGTCAAGACCTGCAGTAGGTTCATCAAGAATCATTATGTCCGGCTTCATTGCAACAATGCCTGCAATGGCCACTCGTTTCTGCTGACCTCCACTTAAATGATGGGGAGTCTTATCTTCAAAACCGCTCATACCTACCATTTCCAGAGATTCCTCTATTCTGGATTTGACCTCATCATATTCAAGACCTAAATTCATTGGCCCGAAAGCCACGTCCTCTTTAACGGTAGGTGCAAACAGCTGGTCATTGGGATCTTGAAATACTATTCCTACTTTCTGTCTAACTTTAAGCAGTTCGTCACGTTCAAATATTATTTTTTCACCATCTACTTCAACATGGCCTAAAGTAGGTTCTGTTAAACCGTTAAAATGAGAAAACAATGTTGATTTGCCTGCACCATTAGGTCCCATAATGGCAATCTTTTCTCCTTTTTTAATTTTAATGTTAACATTTTTCAAAGCTTGTGTTCCATCAGGATAAGTAAATGATAAATTTTTTGTCTCTAAATGAATATGTTCCATGTTTCCACCTAATTTATTGCCAGATTCTCTCCGAAATAACCTAACTGTCCGGAATATTTGAATATGATGATTTCAAGTATTATGACAATAATGATTATTGAAATTAAATAAATGTAATCGCTTTTTTCAGGTGATTTCTTTTCATCAAACATTTCAGATGCATCTGAAAATCCACGACTGACCATACTTTTGTGAACTCGCTCTCCCTGCTCATATGCCTTTAAAAACATCATTCCTATTGTGTATCCAACTTGCTTCACTCTCCATTTGTATGGTGTGTTTTTGGCATGAATGTTGAAGTTTCTTGATTTCTGGCTTTTTCTGATTGCTGAAAGTTCATCTACAAAAAGGAATAAAAACCTAATCATGATTGAAAGTATCATAGCCAAATCCCTTGGCATTTTCAGCTTTCTAAAAGAGCTTGCCATTTCCTGCAGAG
>CAZQWN010000155.1:0-3674 GCA_964596915.1 uncultured Methanobrevibacter sp. | reverse complement strand
GTGAAACAATGAGTGCAATAAACATTTTAGACTCATTATCAACAGCAGTTTGAATATTATAACCTACATCTGGGTTACCATCTTTATTATAAAGGTGGATGGAGCCCATATCATTAACAGGTATTGTATTGGAGTTAGTTTCATCAAATCTCTTCATAATTTTATTTAGAGTAATCTTTTTAATCTTTAAATCGTCATTACAGTAGTACTTATCACTTAAATCATGGTTAATCCGAAGAGATCCTTTAAATTCAATATGTCCTTGATATATATCATTCATATTTTAAAACAAAACATTGTTTTAAACACCACTGCTATGTACTTATGGATATGCGATTGCAAACTGAAGATTGGACATGCTTCTTGGGACAGGATATTGTAACATATTATACTAAAATAATATTTGATTTTCCAATAGGCTATAGTTTATGCAAAAATCCATTAATTAAATTAAAATAAAAAAGTTAACTATTGATTATATTAACCGCATCTTATAGGAAAGCATAATGTTTCCTGCTAGTGAAAAATCAATAGTATAAAAAAATAAATAAATGGTCATTCCCTTTCTTTTTTAAGGGCTTCGACCATGTCAATATTTTTGAGTTTGTTTGCAAGTAACAGGTTAACGATTGCAGATACAATTATTGTTATTACAAAGCTTATTGCTATAGTAGTTAGGGAATAATCTGCAGGATAATAGAGATTATCTGAAGTGGATCTTATGGATTCCAAAACATAATACCCTGTCGGAATTCCAATTAAAAAACCGACAAGAGATATGCCCAGATATTGTGTTATGAACAGTTTTCTCAGATCTTTTAATTGGAATCCTAAAACTTTCAACGTTGCCATATCCCTTTCCACTTCAGTAAAACCTAAAAGACCTAAACTGTACAATACAACAACTGCCAATACCACTGCAAATATTACCAGAATTATAATTAACAGATTTGCAGTTTCTGTAAGCTTATCCCAACTTGTTATTAGGTCTTCATGATCGTTGACGCTTCCAACACCATCTAATTTATCTGCAGTATCTTCTTTTAAAACTATTTCCGTAGGTTTAAATGAAATATTGAGTTTTTCAGCATAACCTGGCGTGATTGTAATTCCTTGGACTGAAGGATCACCATAAATTGCTTCAACTGTGGAGTTAATCCATGTTTCATTACCATACAGATGCCATTTTATTGTATCACCAACTTTTAAACCAAATTGGTCTGCAGTCTTTTGTGAAATGGATATTCCGTTTTCTGGCAATGTTATTTCGTGCCTATCCTTATCAGTTGGAGTTATTAATGGAGTTTTATCATGAACACTCAGCGTTTGTGTTTTTTTAATGCCATTGGCTTCGATTTGGATAGATTTTATCATTAATGGAGTACCGTTAACTTCATCGATTATTGAATCTATTTGTGTCTGAGAAACGTTATCTTGTAGAACATATTGTGTTCCATAGTGGTTGATGTCATCATATTTCCAGTTTTTTAAGTCATTGACTCCATCATGCATACCAAATGCTGATATGAGAAGTACTGTACAACCAATTACTCCAAATAGTGTAATGATTGCCCTTAACTTATTTCGGTTAATGTCTCGGATATTCCATCTAAGATTAAATCCTAATTTGTTCCATATCCTTGTATTTTCAATAAATCCAAGTTTATTAACTTTAGGAGGCTTTGCCTTTAGAGTTACTGATGGTGGTTCCTTGATAATGCTTGCAACTGCAAAATATGAACATACCAGTGAACCTAAAACAATTAAAATGGCCACAAAAATGTAACTTATATTGAATCCAGGATCCCAACAAGGCAATGTATAATATGTCTTCATTGTGTCAATAAAAATGTATGGTATCGTTTTGTGTCCGACTATTATACCCAGCACACTACCAATTAATGTTAAATAAAAACCGTAAGATAAATAATGAATTATTAAAGGTTTGTTTTCAAAACCTATTGCTTTTAAAGTTCCAATTTGTGTTCTTTGACGGTTGACGATACGTGTCATTGTAGTTAATAGAATCAGAAGTGCAACAACAACAAAAATGATTGGGAAAAATACTGCTAAAATGATGTGCTGATTGATTTCCTCCTGTATTTGGTGGTCGCTGCTGCTGTCTTGTCTAGGCATAAAAGATGAACCTTCTAAAATGTCATCATATCCTTTGTCATCAAGCATTTCATGTATCTGATTATAATAATTCGAATTATTGGTATTGGTGGTCAGTAACAGCTTGTTGTGTGGCATGTTTGTGCCTGGGTATGCCTTATCTGACAAATATCCAAATCCCTGATATTTGAAATCTGAAACTAAACCGCTCTCAGGTTCTTCGTAGACATAATCTGGAGAATATCCGAGTCCACGGATTGTTTTGTTTAGTGTTATTCCATTAAAGTCTAAGGAGATATTGTCTCCAATGCTTAAGTTTTTCGCCTCAGCAAACCTTGCATCTAACCAAATGCCGTCCCCATCATTGAAGTCAATATTTCCTCCTTGAACTGGATAATATCTGGATATGTTGTTTTTATTTAAAAAATGTAGCGTCACTCTCGGCTCATCATCCAAATCTGCAATTGACTTTACAACAAACTGACTTTCAATCCCTGTTGTTGAATTTATATTTTGAATGTCCTTAATAACGCTTTCATTGAAATTGCTTCCGAGTATATATGAATCAGCCATATTTGTTTCTTCATAATAATTGTTAAGGTTGTTCTGTAGACCCTGAACTTCTGATCCTATTCCCGCAAAAGCAAGTAATGTTATAAATGACATTAAAAAAATGGCAATAAACTGCATTTTATTTTCCTTAATGTCACGAAGCATCTTTTTAAATAACATCCAATCACCAATTTATAGCATCTACTGACTGAGGATTTTCATTTGTTTCAATGAATTCAACTTCACCATTTTTGATGTGGATAATCCTATTTGCGACTTTTGCGAATTCACTATTGTGTGTTACTATAATGACTGTTGTTTTTTCATTTTTACATAGGTCAACCAGCAATTCAATAATAATTTTTCCAGTATGGGAATCCAATGCACCAGTAGGTTCATCACACAAAAGCATTTTTGGCTTTTTAGCTATTGCTCTTGCAATAGATACTCTTTGCTGTTCACCTCCAGATAGCTCTGAGGGAAATTTATCAGCATGCTGTGATAATCCCACCTGGTTTAAAATCTCTATTCCATTTATATTTTCATCAACAACATCATTCATAATCTCAATATTTTCACGTGAAGTTAAATTTGGGATTAAATTATAAAATTGAAAAATAAAACCTATTTCTTTTGCTCGGTAACGTGTAAGTTCTTTATCTGAAAAAGCAGTGATGTTTTCACCATCAATGATTATTTCACCATTGGTTGGCTTGTCAAGGCCTCCCAATAGATTAAGAAGTGTTGATTTACCGCTTCCGGATGGTCCAAGAATCACTATAAGTTCACCTTGGTCAATAGTAAAATTAAGATTGTTTGCAGCTTTTACTATTAGATTTCCCGTTTTATATTCTTTAGAAACATTTTTTACATTTATTAAACTGTTCATTTTAAGACCTGTTTTGCTTTATTAATATAAATTTTTTTATTAATATATAATATATTTTTTTAAGATTATATTATAGTATTTTACTGTAAGTTTTATGCATATGACAAATAATATACTA
>CAZQWN010000154.1:0-3809 GCA_964596915.1 uncultured Methanobrevibacter sp. | reverse complement strand
CAGTTGAATAAAAAAATAAGAAAATTAGAAGAAGATAACAAAGTTTTATATAAATTACATTTCATAAGACATCTCTACAATGATAAATCAATTAAAGAAGCTGCAGAACTTGAAGAAATTAGTATTTCAACAGCATATGATTGGTTAAATCGATGGAATGAAAATGGTATAGAAGGATTAAAAACAAAACCTCGCTCAGGAAGACCTGGAAGTTTATCAAATGAGGATAAAGAAATATTGGATACAATATTGCTTGAAACACCAGATTTGACAACAGAAAAAGCACATAAAATTATTAAAGAGACATTTGGCTTCGATTTTACATTTAAACATGTGCGAACAATATTACATCAGTTAGATTATTTTTATTCCGAGCCTTCCACGAAATTTAAAGAATCAAGTGAAGAAGAAAGATTGTTGTTTAAAAAAAACGAAAAAAATTAGATAAGAATAAACAAATAATTGATTTTTAAATCAATCGTATTGTGATAAAAACACCCCCCCCCCAAATATTATTAAAAAGAAACCGTAAAAACGAACTTACAATTCCAGCAAAAAGAATTCATCAAACTGCAATGGGTTTTCAAGCAATCACCGGCAAATCATATATATTCATTTCCTGAAAATTCAAGATCACATAATATGATGTTTTTTGTAGCAGAAATACGTAAGCGTAATAATAGTGTAATCAATGATAATTCAGTTAAAAGAGAAAATATTGTAAGAAAATTTAATATTCAATCAATGGGTAAAGAATTCATTTTTAAATAAAATTAGAAAATTTGGCGAAATCAAAGGATATAAGAAAACATTCATAAAATCAGTCAATAATTTGATTTACAAGATGATGAATATGCAATTGATGCTCTAATCAGATTAGAATTACTGAATAATTTAGAAAGTATGAATATTGGAGAGTTATTGGAGAATGAAAAAGAAATAGTCATTATTTTAGACAATTATCGACCCCATCACAACACTGAATTTAAAAGGTTTTGTGAATTTTAAAAAATTAAATTAATTTATCTTCCTGCTTACACACACCTGTATAATCCTATCGAACAAGTGGGAAAATCAATTAAAAAATTAATTTACGACCCAACAATTACCAATCGTCTAGAATTAATAGAAATTTTTTAAAAAAAACTACTATAAAATTATTTATAATAAGTCATTTCATGAAAAATGGATAGAGAATTTTTTATGATAATTTTGGTTTTTAACTATAAAAGCATTATGATAAACATTAATTTAATGATGCGAAAGTGCATTTTAAAAAATAAAAAAAAAGTATGGGATATTTCATCCCAAAAAAGTGTTTAATTTTTACGACCTCTATAACTTGCGAAAATCATCACAAACATCAATACTAAAAGTCCAATCGGATTACCTGTTTCAGGCATCACTGAAACAGTGTTTTTGGCAGCGACACCTGATTTGGTGCTTTCATTATGGCCATCTGGAACTTCAGACCCCTCAACATTAACAATATATGTTGAATTAGAAGGATTATACTTGTCATCACCACTGTAAACTGCAGTAATTACATATCTGCCAGGTTCAGTAGGTGTGAATATGAACTCTTCATCAGCCGGAAGTTCTGAGGCTTTTTTACCGTTTACAAAGAATTTAACAGTTCCTGTTGCATCCGCAGGCAAAAAGGTTTTGATAACTACCTTTTCATCAGGATAAACTTTAATGTTTTCTTTGGAACCGTAGGATATTATCTCCATATTGGAATCAATTTTATGCACATTTATTGTTTTATTTACGGAATCCGGAGTGTAATTTCCATCACCATTGTAGATAATTTCAATGACATGTTCACCGCTTGATTTAGGAATGAATGTGAGTGATTCATCTACAGGTAATGTTCCCATATTTTCACCATCGATAATATATGTCACATTTCCTGTTGCATCATCTGGAAGAACAGGTTTTACTGTAACCTCATCACCGTATTCAGGAGTATAGTCACTGATATCAGCATCAAGATTAGGGCTAATGGCTATAACCTTAAACGGATCTTCATCACCATAAGTTTTAATGCCAGGCAGTTCTCCGTAAATTTCGGACATGTAATCTCCGACTGCCAGAAGACCTAAATCGACAGATGCAGCACCGTTGATAATTTCAACGTCCAATGTAAATTCTCCTGCTTTCAATATTGAATTTGCAGATGCAGATAAAATTTCTGATGAAGAGTCAATTGGAGAAATTTTAATGGTGTAATTGCCATCATAATCTGCTGTGACATAAGCTATCGGATGAGTTGGATAATATACATCATCAACAATAATTGTCAGATAATTGACAACATCAACTGTTAAATTGACTTCATCCGGAGTGTACTTGTCATCGCCGTTGTAGTGAACAGTGATATTGTGAACGCCAGGAGTTTCTGGAGTGAATGTGAATGTATCATTTACCGGTAATGTTGCTACAGGTTCGCCATCCACATAATATGTGATGTTTCCGGTAGCGTCATCCGGAAGTTCATGAGATACAGTTATGTTTTCACCGAAACGTGGAGTTTCATCACTTACATTTGCTTTCAAATCAGGATCAACAGGTTTCACTGTGAAATTATCTTTTTCACTGACAGGATAATAATTCGGAATATTTCCAGTCAGATTTGCAATGTAGTTTCCTGTCGGAAGCTTATCGATGTCCACTGAACCTGTACCGTTTACAACTTCTACAGGATATTCTTTGCCTTCAACAGTAACTGTGTAATTACCGTCAACTGAAGCATTTACAACAGCTACAGGATAATCAGGATATGTTACATCATCAACAATGATATTTGCTATGATCGTTGCCGGAGTAATGTTAATCCAGCCGGATGTTGTGGCATTGTTGTAATTGCCTGTCACATTGGTTGTTACATTAATGTAATACATTCCAACATCCAAATTATCAGGCAATGTAATGTTATTGCCTTCCAGGGTAAAGTGAATAGGATTTCCATCTTCATCAACTATTGAAACGATAATTCCAGTTGCATTTTCCGCATTTACAGGAACAGTTATTTCACTGCCGTAAACTGCAGTAGTGTTGTTAAATAATACAGCAGAATCAGCCTTGATAACGTTAATCCAACCTGCAGCAGATGATGGAGTATGATTCTCATCGACACTGCATGTCACATTAACTGTATAATTACCAACATCTAACCCTGAAACGAAAATCAAATCGTCTCTAATTTCTAAGGAGGCAGGAGTTACCTTTTGCCCTTCCTTAAAAATTTCGACATTTGATTCATCAACAGTACCATTTATTACACTAACTGTTACATTTGCAGTTGAATTGTAAACGATTTCTGTATTGCCTACATTTACTGCTGACGGTGCAGGCACAACAGTTAAATTAGCCACAGCAGATGAAGGATTATGATTTCCGTCAGGAACTGTAGTAACATTTACAGTATAATTACCGGCAGGTAAATTGTCAACTAAAATATAGGCTGCATCAGGACCCACAGTCACATCAGCATCAACTATATTGCCTTCACTGTCAGTAATGACAACAGTAACATCAGTTGCATTGACAACATCCAAAGGAATGTTAGCAGTGACATTATAAGGCACTTCAGTATCATTGAAACTGATAGTGGAATCCGCATTGGTTACATTCACCCAACCGAATGAGGTAGCGTTATTATAATTGCCGGTCACATTAGTAGTGACAACAACATTATAAACACCAACATCCAAATCATCAGGTAAAACAATAACACCATCCACAACAGTAGCATCAACAGGATTATTGTCCGCATCAGTAACAGTAACGATTACCGGACCTGCAGT
>CAZQWN010000153.1:0-3854 GCA_964596915.1 uncultured Methanobrevibacter sp. | reverse complement strand
GCGCTAACGACATTTCCATGATTGAATCAGCTGGTTGCGGAATTGCATTCAATGCAAAAGATTCTGTAAAAGAAATAGCTGATATTGTAGTAGATGAAAAAGACTTGACAAAAGTCTTAGATGAAATCCTTAATCAATTAACCACTGAAGAAGAAAACGAAGCTGTTGACGACGAAGAAACTGAAGAAGTTACTGAAGCTAGCGAAGATTCAGATGAATCTGCAGAAGAAGTAGAAGAAGTAGAAGATGCTGCTGAAGAATCAGATGAGTCTGAAGAATCTGAAGAATCTGAAGAAGCTAGTGAAGAAGATAAGGCTGAAGACAAAAATGAGGATAAAAAAGAAATTCCTAAATCTGAATTTGTTCTCGCTGACACCATTGAAGGTGTAAGAAAACAAAAAGATGAAAAAGAAGCTGAAATCTCCAAAATTGCTGATGAAAGGGAAGAGTTCAACAAAATGGCTAGAGAACAACGTAAAATACGTGATGAATTAAATGCATCATTAAAAGAAAACTTAAATAAAGCCATTGAATACAGAAACGAGCGTAATGAAATCAACAAACAAGTTGAAGCTGCTAAAAAAGCTCGTAATGAAGCTAATAATAAAATTAAAGCTCTTGAATGGTCTTCAGGTAAACGCGATAAAATCAAAATAGAAAATGAAATCAAAAAAATTGATAAAATCATTGAAACTCGCGTTTTAGATATCAAAAAAGAAAATCAGCTTGTTAAAAATGCAAATGATTTAAGAAAACAGTTAATGGAAATTCATGAAGATGAATCCGTAAAAACTGAAGCTCAAGAACTCAAAAAATTATCTGAAGAAGAGCACGAAAAAGTTATTGAACTTTCTGAAAAAGCTCAAGAAGCTCACGAAGAAATGCTCATCTACTTCAGAAAAACCGATGACATTAGAACTGCGGCTGACGAAGCTCATAAAAAATTCGTCGAAGCACGTAAAAACGCTTCAGCTAAACATGAAGAATTTAAAGATGTCTTAAGCGACATCCATGTTATCAACAAAAAATTAGGTTCCAGCAAACCTAAGAAGAAAAGAAACGATAACAAAGGTGGATCAGGTCCTAACAAAAATCGTGAAGAAAGGGAAAGAGCTGAAGAAATCTTTGCTAAATTTAAACAAGGTGGAAAAGTTTCCACTGAAGAGATTTTACTCTTGCAAAAATATAATATAGGTTAAGCATTTAACCTCTATTTTTTTATTTTTTTTTTAAGGTAATAATATGGCTGAAGAAAAAATTGAAACTTGTTTTATCTGTGGCAAGGAATTTGACATGGCCAAAGCAGACCTTGCATACTATAGAAACGGCAAATATCCTATTTGTGATTATTGTGCTGATTTTTATGGGTTCTTCCAGGAAGATTTAAAACCTCAAATGGATTAATCTTTTTTTATATTCTCTTTTGTAATATTTTTTTTACATCTATTTTTGCATAGAAATATTTTTATATAAGAAATTATTTTATAATAAATTCAGTAAATTATTTTTTTTAAAAATGGGGGAAAAATATAAATGCATGAAGTAATTATTTGCGAAAAACCGAGTTCAGCCGAAAAAATTGCTAAAGCACTTTCACCGGGTGCAAAAAAGAAAGTGTACAATAAAAAAGTTAAATATTGGGAATTAAAAAGAGATTCAAAGGATATTACTGTCGTATCCGGTGTTGGTCATTTGTACTCGCTGGTGCCAGATAAGAAAAGGTACAACATATCATTTAACTTGCATTGGGCCCCATCTCATGAAGTAAGCAAAAGTAGTGCATTTACAAAAAATTACCTCAATGCAATTAAAAAATTTGGAAAAAACGCCGATTCCTATGTTCATGCATGCGATTATGATGTTGAAGGAACATTGATAGGATACAACGCCTTGAAATATGCCTGCGGAGAAGATTCAATTAAAAAGGCATCAAGGATGAAATTTTCCACATTGACTAAGAAGGATATTATTGACGCTTATGAAAACAGGATAGACATTGACATGCATCAGGTCGATAACGGTATCGCCCGCCATGTCCTTGATTATTATTTTGGAATGAACATCTCTATTGCCTTATCTGATTCCGTACGTAAAACCAAGCACAGATTTTTAAAATTGTCCGTAGGAAGAGTTCAAACACCTACATTATCTATTTTGGTAAATCGTGAAAAGGAAATTAGGGAATTCGTTCCAGAACCGTATTGGGTCATCAGAGCAATTCTTGATTTTGAAGATATTGAAATCAAGCATGTAGACGGCAACATTTTTGACCGTGAACGCGCTGAGGAGATATTCAACAAGTGCAACGGCAAGGATGCTAAAGTTGACAAGATTGAATTTTCAAATTCAAAAACAAAACCTCCTGTACCATTTAACTTAAGCGGTCTTCAGGCTGAAGCATATAATGTATTTGGTTTTTCACCTAAAAGGACTCAAATTGCTGCTCAAAACCTTTACAGTGCAGGTTATACTTCATATCCTCGTACTTCATCTCAAAAATTACCTGAAAGTTTAGGTTTTGCTTCTATTTTCAAGCAACTGTCTGCCAATTCGGAGTTCAAAAAGCACATTGATCAGTTGCCTGAAAAATTGAAACCGAACAACGGTAGAAAAGAGGATGCCGCTCACCCTCCAATCCATCCGACCGGAATTTTACCGACTTCAAAACTAAGCAGTGATGAGCAAAAAATTTATGATTTGATTGTTTACAGGTTTATTGCAGTATTTTTCGATGCGGCTAAGTTTGAAACCATGAAAACCATTCTTGACATTGAAGGTGAAAAGTTCAAGTTTTCAAGAAGGAGAGTCACCTACAAAGGATGGATGGAACACTATCCCTTCAGAAAAATCGACAATGACCTCTTTCCGGATGTAGAGGAAGGAGATGTGATGAGCGTTAAGGAGCTCATTTCCGATGAAAAGGAAACCAAGCCTCCTGCCCGTTACAACCAGGCTTCATTAATTAAGGAACTTGAGAAAAGAAACCTTGGTACCAAAGCTACCCGTGCGGACATCATCGATAAGCTGTATGATAGGAAATACATAGAAGGAAATAAGATTGAGGTTAATAAATTAGGTGAAAATCTGATTGACACGTTAAATTCCTATTGTAATGATTTGACCAGTGAAGAGTTGACAAGAGACTTTGAAAACAAGCTTGAGAGCATTAACAATGATAAAATTACCAAGGAGCAAATCATTGATGAGGGCGAAAAGGATGTTAAGGATATCCTAAAGGATATTGATGAAAATCTTAAAAGTATAGGCTCCAAACTCTATGAGTCTTATCAGGAAAGTAATATCGTCGGGGACTGTAGCTGCGGCGGAAGACTTGTCAAAAGGAAAGGTCGTTACGGTTCTTTTGTAGGGTGCACTAATTATCCTGACTGTAACGTGACATATTCCCTTCCGAAAAATTCAAGGGTTCTCAAGACAACCTGTGATAAATGCGGTCTTCCATTGATTTCCACTGGGAAGGGCAAGAATCTCAGAAGGATGTGTCTTGATCCTAACTGCGGAAAGGACAAGGCTGACGTTAAACCGCATGACCCTGAAGTTGTTGGTGAATGTCCTCAATGTGGAAAGAACCTTCTCAAGCGTTCAGGAAGATTCGGTGAATTCATCGGTTGCAGCGGATTTCCGAAATGCAAGTTCACATGTTCTGTTGATGAACTTGAATCAAAACTGAAGTAATCTTTTATAATAAATGAAATTTGATTTTTATTCAATTTCATGTTATTTTCACTCTTTTTCTATTTAAATTAGAAAGAATATTTGATATTTTATTTATTTTGTTAATTTTTTTAATTATACTTGAATCTTGGTATAATTTAGGATATGCAAAATACTTAATA
>CAZQWN010000152.1:0-3920 GCA_964596915.1 uncultured Methanobrevibacter sp. | reverse complement strand
AGGTATGATAATGCTGAAAATCATATGATTAAATATATTTTTAAAATTAATAAATTTTTACAAATTTTTCTGTTTTCGGCAATTCCGTTTGATTAAAATCAGTTTCTTGAATGAATTTCTTTTCGAGAAGTAATTTATTTTTGACTGATTTCATGCTTTTTTAATGACTTTTGTTTTTTCTTTTTAGAGTGTTTATGATTATTAAATTTCTAATATATTATTTAAAAATATTTGCTGCGGTTTTCACTGACATTTCACTATTGTTTTTTAATTTAAAGTAAATAACATCAATTACTGGATGGAAATTGTTTGCCAGTAAATCCTGATTTTCAACAGGTTTTTAATCTATCATGATTTATAATATTGGTTTTCATTTTCAAGGCAAATAATTATTGTTTTATCAAAATAAGCTTTCAAAATAGGTATTTTTTAATTTAAGGCATTTACAGTTGAAATGCACCTCTCATTAGCTGAGGGTTTTCATGTTGCTTCGGCTTAACATCACTATTGCAGCGACGGTAATGACAAATCCGCAAAACATTAGCTGTGTCGGGGTTTCACTGTATATTGCAAATCCGAACACCAGTGCAGCAAAAGGTTCTGATGCAGACATTATGATGGAAGATAAGCCGGAATCAATATATTTCAGGCTTAAAGTGGATAGGATATACGGCAGTGCAAATGAAAATGTTGAATGAAGGATTAAAAATATTATTGCTGAAATCGGATCAGCTGATATGAAATCACCGATCCGGCCGAAACTTGTAAAAGGGATAAGCGCAATCGAGATGAAAATTATGGAATAGAACAGTATTGTAAATGTATGATTTCCGTCATTTATTGACTTTTTGGATGCCATCAGATACACTGCCCAGAAAAGCCCCGCACCAATGCCGGATATAATTCCGAATATTGGAACTCCTGCAATATTGCTTTCAAGAGCACCAGTCATAAGCACACATCCGAAAATAGCCATAATCATGCAGATAATCTTTTTTGAGGTGATTTTTTCACCGAACAGGAAAAATGCAATTACCAAAACATAAACTGGAGCAAGAGACAATAGAACTGCAGCAAGTGAAAGAGGAATAGTATTCATCGATTCGTTGTAGCACAGATTAAGCCCGACAATGCAGACTGCACAGACAAAAAACATGCCAATGTCCTTAACATGAATTCTGAACAGATTACGGTCGGTTGCAATGATAGCTATCAGAATAGGTATCACTGCAAGCGAAAACCTTAAAAACAGTAATGTGGTTGGATCAATTCCGTTTTGTGTTAATGTACGCACAAAAACACCGCTTGATGCGAACATGAAACCGGCCGTCAGCGGCAAAAGCAGATACAATTTTTTCATCCAATCACTTTAAATATGAATAGGCATTCCACGATACTGTATAATACTTACAGGAATTGTTCAGCGGTATTTTCAAATCATTAATCAGTTCCATTTCATTATATCCTGAGTCAACACGGTATGTCTCAGCGCTTATTTTTTCAATTGGAATGTCTTTGAAATCAACGTTACCTGTGAGGTCATGAATTTCAACGGTATAGTAGTCTGTTTCAGCACCGGCAAAGGCAACTGTAAACCTTAAAGCTATCATTAGCAATACTGCAAACCAGATTAAAAAACGGTTAAACAGATATCTGTATTCATTGAAACCACGATTTCGGTAAGGCGGCTGAATCGCTTCGTTTTCTTCAAGCAATTTTTCGTCTTTAAAAACAACTCCTGCAATATGGTTTATATAATATCCGTTCCTGTACACAAGATACAGTCCCAGAATTCCAACGTATGATGGTGTTGCAAAAAGACCTCCGTCAATAGTACCTATAATCAGACAGCTTGAAAAGAAAGCCATTAAAAAAGTGGTGGGCCACGGACGTTTCCAAATCCCTAAAACAAGACTTATAAACAGTACAGGTATAAGCAAAATTACTAAAAATGCAAAATCCGGAACGTATGAATACAGGCCAACGCCTGTATTTATGCCACTTTGAATGAATGGTCCCATAATCTGAGTCAAAGCCTCTCCCAAAATGGCCTTTATGAGGTGAGTATGCAGAATGCTTGTGGAACTCATGCCGTCAGCCATGGAGCAGAATACGGTGTTGAGTTTGATACCCATTTGCAGGCGAAAGATAACTTCAAGCAAAATGCCCAAAATTAATAAAACCCCTCCTAAAATAATTGAAACTTTCAGATATTTGGTTGAATCAATATCTTTTTTAAATATCTGTGAACATATTAAAAAGAAACCCAAAAGGCCAAAGAATATTATATCCTTACCCTTGGAAGACCCCATTAAAAACAGATATGTGACAGGTCTTATGAATGGATTTAATGCGTCAGTTAGAAAAATAACTCCTGCAAATAATATGCATATCAGTCCAATAATGATTGTTTTATTAATTTTCATTAACAATAATTTAATTATTAATCCTTTAAATAAATGATGTTTATTTACGGTTGTTTTTTGCATTTGTGCAATGAAATTTTTATATGATATTATTTATAATTTAATCATGGCAGATGAGCAAATCAAACTTAAAAAAGATAAATTAGTTAAAATGGTTTCAGATTATTGTGATGATTATTTGGACAGTGAGTATAAGCAATTATGCATTAAATTAGTTGAAAAACTGGCTCGAAAACATGAAGTGCCATTTAAACGGGGTAAACTTGAAAACTGGGCAAGCGGGATAGTTTATGTGATCGGTCAAATCAATTTCCTGTTTGATGATTCATTTGAACCTTACTCCACGCCTGATGATATTTGCAGTTATTTCGGAACAAAAAAATCCACAGCCTCTAATAAGGCAAGAGACATTCGTAAAATGTTTAATTTAAAGTTGGGCAATGAAGAATTTTCCACAGAAATTGTACTTGAAAGTGATATTTCCCGGTTGGGAGGTGATTTAAGTCAAATCAAAACATTGGAAGGTGCCCAAAGGTATTCAAGATTAGGGGAACTTGGCGATATGGAAAAATTACTTGAATTCGGCACTTTAAAATTGGATTTGGAAAGTGTACTCAGTGACATTTTAAATTCAGATAAGAAATATGTGGAAGGTGATGAATTAAAAAGATTATATGCCGCACTTAGAGACACCACTTTCATCGGACCGGATTTAAACGATGAAAAATCCTACATGTCAGATATAAATGGGATTGTTGCATTTCCGGTTTTCACATCCCAGGAAAACTTTGATTTGCTTTTTGATGTAAAATCCAAAAAATGGAATTTTATTAAACTGGTGCTGGCAGTAGGTAAACATGATTTGGATGGAGTGGTTATAAATCCTAATTCTGAAAATTTATTTTTGTCGAAATCGAACTTACTTGATGCAGTTTTAAATTGGAGGTAATTGATTTAATTGTGCTAAAAAATGATAATTTAATTTTTTTATTGGATTTTAAGATTGTCTTTCCAATCTGTGTTTATAACAGGCCACTTTTGATGTTTTAAAATCATTTTCATAATGAGTGTTTTAAATCATTGGTTTTTTTACAAAATTTGAAAATAAATGTATTACTAAATGTAAGAGAAATATTCTAGAAATTGTTAAAGAAATATGTAAGAAAACAAATGCTGTGATGCCTATTTATAGAAATAAAACTTTTCCATTTTTAGAATAAAAATTAAAATTGTTATATGTCTGTGAAAGTTGTTTACCCAATAAATTATTTGAAAACGAATATTTAAAGCTAAAATGATATTGAAAGAAGTAATGAATTAATATTTCATTGTTTTTTATTATCTTTTCAAATATTGAATTGATGTTTATTGAATAAATCTTTATTTTTTTTTTTAATTTTTATGATGAAATTATTTATTATTTTATCTTTTTTTATAAATATTTTATATTAGTATTATTTTTTGTCAAAATTTGAATTATTCGCAACACTTCTA
>CAZQWN010000151.1:0-3940 GCA_964596915.1 uncultured Methanobrevibacter sp. | reverse complement strand
TAAGATATAGTCTGCCTTCCCCTTCAAGCATGTCAATTGACGGCATGTCATTTAAAGGAACGGTATAAAGCTCGCCTATTATAATGCGGCCTCCCGGCACGATTGCAGGATACCATCCCACATCATACATCTCATATCCTTCAATGAATGCTTTTCCATGGTATTTGCTGTTATCAAGGTAGTGGTGGTTGGTCTCACCATCCATGAGTGTTCCATAGACAAATACATTTCTGGTGGAGAAGTATTCGTTTATTTGTCTGATTTCATCCTCATAGCTTTCATCCCATGACCCTGTGAATTTGCCCCCGGATATTCTCTCCCGGAATTGTGTGATGATTTTTTCAATCATTTCACTGAATTCTTGGCAGAAATCATAGTGAATGTCAATGAACTCCCTGAGACCTGCCTTCATGAAGATATTCAGTGCTTCAACCTGGCCTTTGAAAGCTTCATATCCGTGTCCGCGCAAGTTTCTAGCACAGGACAACCTAAGACCTTCAAAAAGGGCTGATTTTTCCCTAATGGTGAATGCATCAGAGTCTGTAATGAATGCCTTCATGAGAATTGCTGTGCAGAGGTATGTTGGAGTGTAGATAAAGTCAACCCTTGCATCGCCTGGGATCCTATTGGAATTAAAAAGCTTGAAGCTTCCGTCATCATCCTGAAAATCAATGATGGTGTTCAGGTTTTTAGCCCATAATTTATCGTTAAAGTTTACTTCTTCTGCAAGGAAGTCCTTTAATGATAAAATCATTTCGGAAAGTTCGTCAAATTTAGGTTCATTTTGTTTTGAGAGTTTTAAAATATTCATGGTGTGGTCTCCTTTAATTTGGTTTTGAAATAATAAGCCGCTGCAATGGCTTGCCCTAAAAACTTTTGATAATTTTGTTCTTAGAACAGTTAATTTAATACCTCAATCATATATAAATATTTCGGTGATTTCAGATGAAAATATTAAACTGATAAAATACAGACATGTATTTTAAAGGTGATTTAATGACAAATGATAACAACAAAACACTAAAACCACCAAGAAATACAGATTTGCCTTTTTTTGCATATGGAATTTTTAAACCTCAGCAAATAGCCTATTCAAGAATTGAAAAACATGTAAAAACATATTATGAATATGAAATCAATTATAAAATGCTAATGAGAGATGGCGTTCCATTAATTGTGCCTGACAAATCAGGAAATCATAAAACCAAAGGTTATTTAATTTATTTTAAAGAAGATGATTCTAAAAAATCATATGAAAACATTAGTGATACAGAATCAGAAAAATTATATTATTGGTCTGAAATAAAGGTTGGAGAGAATAAGGCCAATGTACTAATGGGCAAAGACCCCGATTTAGGAAGTACACCTCTAGAGATAAAAGTTGGAAATTACATTGGAAAACAGGACCCTTTTTTTAAAGAAGCTGTTGAATTAGCTGAAAAAGAACTTGAAATTGAATGGAAAGGTATGAGAGACATTGAAGGTTTTTTTAAACTTCAAATGACTTATATGCTATTATGGGCTTCTATTGAAAGGTATTGTAGTTTAAAATATGACAATAAAGGCTCAAAAATCAACAAACTTTCAAAAGATGAATTATTTATAAACAGCCTAAAAAAACATGTTGACAGCGATGATAGAAAAGTCTACTCAGCTGACGATTTAAAAGAATATACTCTAAATCCACAAAATCCATATGAATCCATCAGATATTATTATACAATTAGATGCAATGTTGCTCACAGAGGAAAAGCTATTTATGATGATGAAAAAATGCTTAGACAATCATTAAACGAACTATTAAAAATTTTTAATGACATTCTAGATGAGACATTTAAAAGATGAATAAATTCAAATTGCTTCATTTAAGATATATATAAATCATTTAAAACAAAAATATATCTAAAAGACATTTTGGAAGATATAAATGAAACAAAACGCATTCACAGGAAACAATTCCAATTTTTACACAGAGCTTAAAGACAGCATCAGAAAAGCTGAATCAATCGATATTATTGTTTCATTTCTTATGGAGTCCGGAGTAAAACTAATAATCAATGAGTTAAAAGATTCCAATCTGAAAATCAGAATTCTTACAACAGATTATCTAAACATCACCCAGCCTCAGGCTCTTTACCGTTTAAAAAGCGAGCTTGAAGATAATTTAGACTTAAGATTCTACTCTGAAACCAACAGTTTCCATCCGAAAGCGTATATCTTCCACAATAAGGACGACTCTGAAATCTATGTGGGATCATCCAACATGTCCCGGGGAGCACTTACCGATTCCGTCGAGTGGAACTATCACTTCAAAAAGTCCGAAAAGCCCAATGACTTCATGCATTTTCAAAAAACTTTCGATGATTTATTCAACAAGCATTCAGTCATAATCACAGATGAGGTCCTGAGAGACTATTCAAAATCATGGACCCCACTCAAGATTTCAAAACTTCCACCAGATGAAAAAGACGAAGAAGAATTCGAACCAAACCCTGCACAACTTGAAGCATTATACATGCTCAATCAATCTAGAGAGGAGGGTTATGAAAAGGCACTGATTGTTGCCGCTACAGGTATAGGAAAAACATATCTTGCAGCGTTCGATTCAAAAAATTATGACAAAATTCTATTTGTAGCCCACAGGGAGGAAATAATAAAACAGGCAAGCAGAACTTTCAAAAACATCCATCCTGACAAGTCCGTTGGATTTTTCTATGGCGCTTTAAAAGATACTGATGCCGACATCACATTTGCTCTGGTTCAGACTCTTGGAAAAGCCAGATATCTAAACGAAGACTATTTTAGTAAAGACTATTTCGACTATATCGTCATTGACGAGTTTCACCATGCCGTTGCCGACAACTACAGAAGAATTCTTGATTATTTCACTCCAAAGTTTATGCTGGGTCTTACAGCAACTCCGGAAAGGTTGGACACCAAGGATGTCTTTGCCCTTTGCGACTACAATACAGTATATGAAATCAGGCTTAATGAAGCCATCAACAAGGGTTTTCTCGCACCTTTCAAGTATTATGGAATCTATGACGATACAGTAAATTACGATGACATCAGCATGAGAAACGGCCAGTACGATGAAAAGGACCTTGAAGATAAGCTCATGATTAACAAAAGGGCTGATTTGGTATTGAAGCACTATCTGAAATACAATTCCAAAACTGCAATAGGATTCTGTTCATCAAGAAATCATGCAGAATTCATGGCAGAGTATTTCACAAATCACGACATCCCATCAGCTGCCGTCTACAGCGGCGAGCAGGGAGAATACACAGAAGAGAGAATAATAGCAATTGAAAAGCTTAAAAGCAATGAATTGAAAATACTGTTTACAGTTGACATGTTCAATGAGGGCGTTGACATTCCGTCAATCGATACTGTGATGTTTTTAAGGCCGACACAGTCCCCGACAGTATTTCTGCAGCAGCTTGGAAGGGGACTGAGAAAAAGTGAAAACAAGAAATATCTGACAGTACTTGATTTCATTGGAAACTACAAAAAGGCAAATCTTGTTCCATTTTTGTTAAGCGGCAAAGATTACGACTCCAAAACTCTTGCAACCGAATCAGTGCTTGAGTTTGAATACCCTCATGACTGCTTTATCGACTTTGATTTCCAGCTTGTGGATCTCTTTAAGGTGCAGGCATCCCAGGAGCTTAAAGTCAAGGACAGGATTGTCTTTGAGTTCAACTCAGTCAAGGAAACCCTGGAGCACAGGCCATCAAGGGTGGAGATGTTTTTGAAAATGGAGGATGCAATCTACAATGCAATGAAGAAAAATTCAAAGCTTAATTTTTTCAGAGACTACATAACATTTCTATCCGACAACAATGAGTTGAGAGATGATGAATCATCAATTATTGGCACAAGGGCACATGATTTTTTAAAGACCCTGGAAACCACAAGCATGACAAAATCCTACAAG
>CAZQWN010000150.1:0-3979 GCA_964596915.1 uncultured Methanobrevibacter sp. | reverse complement strand
TAGGTCCTGACGGTGAGATGTATGACTTCTATCCGTTGATTGAATTCATGAGAAAAGATATCAGGGATGAACTTCCAATGTATACAAAGCTGTTCATCCTTTCAAGCGTAGGGGTGTTAATGAACGCACCAAACAGAATTATCAAAGGTGAATTTAGAGCATAGAACCATAATTTAATCTCCTAAATATTGGCCCTTTCGTAAAGAGAGCGTGTAGGGATTAAAGAATAATAACTCTCTTGATTTAGTGGAGTTTTAATTGCTTTTTCTTCACCATCATCTTCTGCTAAGAGTTTAATAACTCCAAATTCCTTGACAAGCTGGGATTGGCCATCTCCCAGCTTCAACTATTTATTTAAGAAATGGCCATATTATATAAATGAGGCTATAAAATGAAATTAATCCTAGATAGTGAAAATTCACATCCAACAACAATAACAGTTAAAGGAAAAGAAATTACATTACTGTTAATAGAATCCAGCATCTTAATTGATTCATCACAAATAGCTAACCTATTCGACAAGAAAGAAAAGATAGTAGCTGGTAAAGTGCAGAAAGCTAAACTTGAAAAATACGAAACCGATAATACAAAGATATTAAAAAATTACGGCTTGATGAATCCTGAAGCCGTTAAAGCAAAACCATTCTATGATCTCAGACAAATGCTTGAAGGACCTGCACAATACTACTTCAAACAGATCGATGAACTTGATCTAATCGATGTTATTGTCAGAGTAGCAATTGGCAAGCATCGTGAATGGATCCATAACCGTGACATTAACGGCCCAATTAACTATTAGAAATCTACTTTTTAAAACTCGTGCATATATTGGGTTTAAAAAGATACCCTAAATTGCAGAAGGCAAATGTTAATGTAAACTTTAACCGACATGCCATAAAATAAAAGATTTATCATTAAAAGAATAAAAATCTATTTATATTTAATTTAATAGACTCTTAATTACAATTAATATAAAATAGGGATTTAAATGAAATACAAAAAAACAATATTAACTCTCTGCATTATAGCATGCGTTTTATTTAGCATTTCCGCTGTTATGGCCAGTGAAGTGAATGAAACCGTGATTTCTAATGATGATGAACAAATAATAGCAGAAACAAATGAAGAATTTGTAACAACACCAAATGATTATACACTAAAAACAGATGAAGGAACATCCACAGAGACATATGATTCTGAAAATGAATCAGACATTAAAGAAGATGATTATCCAAACACCATAACACCAAATTTTAATATAGGAGTACCTAATAAAATTTATGAAGGTACTAAAGTTACTATAACATTTACAAGTTCTGACAACGTTAATGGAACTATACAATTTATTGATTTAGATAATGGGGAATCTAACAAATTCGAAATTAAAAATGGAAAAGGTAGTATAAATATTAAAATTCCATCAGTAAAAAAAATAGATTATGAATTTTACAGCAATGATAAAAATGTGAATGATGTTGAAAATTCTTTCAAAATAAATGTTGTTAAGCCAACAATCAAAGCAAATAATTTTAAAGTTGATTATCCATCAAAAACTAAATATCAAGTTAGAATTTTGGATAATAAAGGAGTTTCTGTAGGTGCAGGTAAAATAGTAACATTTTATCTTTACACTAGTGGTGGAAAAAAAATAGCAACTAAAACTGCAAAAACAGATGCAAAAGGTCATGCTAAAGTTTATTTTGATGTTGCCCCAACTTATTTCAAATTTGACTATGGAACTGAATCCGATTATTATAAAATTAAAATCAAATATGGTTCTGCAACAGTAACAAAAAAATATACCGTAAAAGCCGTTAAATTAGTTAATAAAAAATTTACCAAAAATAAAAAATTATACCGAGAATTTCTTGGAGCAGTTCATGGATTTAATAAAAAAATTTCTATATCATTTGTCTTAAAAAAAGATAGTGGTTCTTATCTTAAAGGTGCAACTGTTAAATTTAAATTTAAAGGTAAAACTTACTCAGCTAAAACAAATAAAAAAGGAATTGTATCCTTTACTTTGAATAGAAAATCCTTAAAGACAGAACTCCAAGGAAATGGAGAGAACCATTTTAAAATTTCTTACAAAAAACAGACTTTATATAGTCATTTTACTTATTTCACAAAAAAAATGTACTCAAAGGACGGTTATAAATGGTCATATCCTTATAAATATTATATTGCTACATATGATTTAAGTATTTACCCAATGTCTAATGTAAAGTATTAATATTTTCGTGAAACATTGAATTAATGAATGTTTAGTAGATGTTTACTTAACATCTACCTATTTTTGTTTAACAGTAAGTTTTTTAAAGAATTATTCAAACAAAATTATGTTTGAAAGGAATGTTTTCAACGATAATATTCGAAATTAAAGTACAGAAAGCTAAACTTGAAAAATACGAAACCGAGTATACTAAGCTATTAAAAAATTACGGCTTGATGAATCCGGATGCTGTTAAGCCAAGGCCATTTTATGATCTTAGGCAAATGTTGGAAGGACCGGCAAAATACTACTTCAAACAGACTGATGATCTTGATTTAATCGATGTTATTGTCAGAGTAGCAATTGGCAAGCATCGTGAATGGATTCATAATAGGAATATTGATAAATTCCAATAAACTATTGATTAATTTTCTGTATATTGCTATTGCAATTTATTTCTATTGTTATAACTTATTTAAAGAGCCAGCTAATTTATTTTGTTAATATAATTAACTAATCATAATAGTTATTTAATAAGAAATCCAACTATTACTAATATAACAAACAAAAGATGATAAGTATGGATATTGAGTATATTAAGGAGAATTATATTTTTGAAAAATTTAAATGAAAACCATAACTTAGATGATTTTGAGTGTGAAATAGATGATTTGGCAAAATTTCTAAAAGAGGATGCATTGAATCAGCAGAATTTGAATTTAAGCTTCACACGTAGTAATTTGTGATGGAACTGTTGTTGGATATGTATCAATTCTAACAGATGCAATGAAATTAAAAATCATTGAGGATAAAGAAACTAAAGATAAAATACTCAGCAAGCTAAACATCAGTGAAAACAATGTGATACCTGCAATCAAAATAGGAAGGTTTGCAATAGATAAAAAGTATGCTCATAATGGATTAGGTAAACATGTTTTTAGAAATGTCTTGTTAAGTATTTTGGACATATCTGAAAATATTGTTGGGTTAAGATTTATAACTGTAGATGCATATGCAAGTCATTCGGTTTCTATGTTGAAAAACACAAATTCAAATATTTGAAAAAAGATCAAAAAGAAGTTAATAGTCTGGATAGGATTATAAAAGTTAATCCTGAAAGAAGTTTCAGTCTTTACAAAGATATAAAAAGCATATAAAAATAGAGTTTGCAAAAAATATTATTTTGAGAATAAGACAATTCTCTGTTTTCTGATTTCTTTTGCAAACTCTTTATCTTCCTGTGTAGGTGCTTCTTGCATTTCTTTTAAAACAGCAATTGCATCTTTACCTTCAAAAACAGGAGTTTTTGCGATAGGTTTTGCCATGAAATCACCTCTTAAATATTTAAGTTGTATTCTTACATTTATTATTAATAATTTAAATAATTTTGTATGTTTAAATAGTTAAGATGAATAGGAATATTGATAAATTTTAAATGATTTCATACACCATCACATTTTAAAAACCACTTTTATTTGTTCAAACACAACCGTTAATGTAAATGATGATTCACTATATTGCATCTGAAATGCATAATCTTGATTTTATTGAGGGTATCTTTGCATAAACATTGATTGTTTCAACACTTGGAATGACAATATTTTTTATTATATTATTTATATAAATAATATAATAAATAAGATAATATAAATTATATTATATGTCAAATGATAGCATTAGTTGGACTAGCTTTTGTCAGGCGATGAATTCAATCGCTTACTGGCTAATCCAAAACCAAAAGAAATATACGAAACGTGACTATTACCA
>CAZQWN010000149.1:0-4084 GCA_964596915.1 uncultured Methanobrevibacter sp. | reverse complement strand
GCCAAATCCCTTGGCATTTTCAGCTTTCTAAAAGAGCTTGCCATTTCCTGCAGAGGTGTTGTTGATGAGTAGATAATGATTGCAGTTAATGATACAATCATACGGACTAAAAGTAAAATTGCCCAGTTAAGACCAAAATCAGTAACATTCAGCCATGAATAGCTCCAGATTATATTTCCGGGTTGGATGAATGGCTGAAAAATTATGATTGCTCCTCCAAATGGAAGAAGCATTAACAATCTCTTTAATGAATCGATATAGGACAGGTCTGCTATTTTCAATATGATAAGCAGCAGTATTTCCAATATGATTGGTATGAATATTTCCTTGGATACAACACAGACTAGGATTATGAATATTGTTGATATCAGTTTGATTCTACCTTCCAAATTATGAATTGGACTGTTTTTTGAAGCTAAATCATCAAATCGTATAATTTGTGTTATATCCGGCATTTTGTTTCACTGTAATAATATTAAAAATTTGTAATATATTATTATTTGCTCATGTTATTTTTAGTAATTTTCAATTACTTTTTAAAAAAAGGAAAAAGAGAAATTAAATTATTTAATTTCTGCTTCTTACGATGTATGCAACTCCAAATCCTAATAATAGTGTTATAATCACACCTATTACCAGTGCAACTATCTGCAATCCTTGATTATCAGGATCATTTGCAAATGCATAATCTGGGAATACTGATTCTGGAATTCCGTTAATTTCCTCAATTGAGAAATCTTCAGCAAGTCCTGAATCTTCCGCTGATTTTTCTAATCCGTCAGGGTCACCTGATGCAAGGTATGGTGAAAGGACACAGATTATGACACAAATTACAACAGCAATTCCTATTAATGTCTTATCTTTTTTATTCATCTATGCATCTCCTTCACTTTTATTCCATGCAAGTAAGTCCGGTCTGAATTTGTCCAATGCTACAAGAACAATTACGGTTAATACTGCTTCGATAATTCCGATGAAGAAATGGTACAGGACCATTGATGGAATACCTATATTTGCTGGGAAAGTTCCGGCGATTGCCATTTCAATAGCACATGCTAAAGCGGTAATTACAGTTGCTAACCATGCTCCGATTCCTGCTGCAGGATATTTTCCTATCATTCCGTTTAATCCTTTGAAGGCGTATAATCCAACAGAACCTCCAATGATTGCCATGTTCAATACATTTGCTCCTAAAGTAGTAATTCCTCCGTCACCAAATATTAATGCCTGGATAAGAAGTACTACGGTAAATACTAAAACTGCAGCTTCAGGTGCTAAAAATACTATAGCTACTAAAGCTCCACCAACCATGTGTCCACTGGTACCAAATGGAATTGGGATATTCATTGACATGATTGCAAAAATGCCTGCTGCGAGAACTGCTAAAAGAGGGATACGTTTTTCATCTAAGTTAGATTTAGCCCATTTTACAGAGAAGTATAATGCAACGATTAAAATTACATAGTATACTAAACACTGTGAGATAGGTATAAATCCGTCGGGTATATGCAATTAAATTCCTCCATTTATAATGTAGTAATACTTTTTTTGTTTTTATTTAAATAGGATGTATTACAAAAAAGTATTATTTTTAATTATTTTTAGTAATATCAAGTTAATTATGAGTCTAATTAAATATATTTGTTTTTAAACTCGTTTTAGTTCTTGACATTTAATATGTTAAACTTATTTCACTATATAAATGTTATTAAAGTAATACAAATTAGTATTATTTTTAAATTTTTGTATTACTGGACGATAAAAAAATAGTTTAATTTCTTGATTTTATGATAGATATTAAATAGATGAGGATTGCTATTGCAAAGTATAACAAAACTTGAATATCCAGAATTCCGGTTTCTATTCCTAAAATTGAATATGTTAAAATCAAGGAGTAAATTCCAATGTGGAAGAAATTTTTGGTTTTTTGCATTATTTTAAATCCAATTCCTAAAATGAATCCCAAAATGCACATTTCAACAAAAACGCCAACTTTTCCAAAATCAACAACCATCTGTCCGATTAGGCTTGGTGTGACTGTAACTTCAGTTCTCCATGCAATTAACTTACCCACCATCATTCTAGGACCCAATTCGCTTCCAGGTATTGCGCTTGCCAATAATTTTCCATGGGTCAGGCCGAAGTTTCCTCCAAGAAAATCGAGAAGGTCCAAAACATGCAGGGTGAAGTCCGCTCTTGACTGAAGTGTATATATCGGGCTTGTTGATGAAGTTATTGTCATCTCTCCAAGTGAACGAAAATAGCCTATTCCAATGATTGCACCTATGCCAACTAATCCTCCAACAACAACTTCCCATAGTGAAACAATATTTCCGCAGAAACCTATGATAATTATGATGAGAAATGTTGCAAGTATTGGTGTCCTATACCCTAGAAGCAATAATAATACACAGTCCATGACGAGCAAAAATAGGAATCTGAATCTTGCCTGTGAACGTGTGATATTTTTGTCTTGAAAATCTTTTAGGTATGCACTGGCGACCAAACAGGTTCCGGGAATTATTAAAAATACAGGCATTGTGAATATTGGTTTTAATAAATATCGGATTGATGGTTTTAAAAGTGGAATTCCCCCAACTGTTGCAATACTTACGAAGAAAAACACAATACTAATCAATATTAAACAGAATCCAATCGAATAAATGTCTTTTCTATTAAAATAGATTATATTTTTGGAATCATTATTTAAAAAATATCTCGGAAGGACTGTAGATCCGATAATGAATGCCACAAATGCTATGATTAATGTTATTGTTAAGCTACGTGATAATTGATTTAATGATAACAATAAAAATAGTGCAAATATAAAAATAACGATTAGTGGGTGGAATAAATAATCTTTTAAAATTTTATTTTTGTTCAAAAAACTTAGAAAATTCTTATCTGGGTAAAATTTCTTGAAGTAACTGTTTACCCATTCATTTTCAATGAAAGATAATATTGAAAAAATTGTTGTAAATAAAAAAGATTTGTGAAATTCATCACTAATCTTGTTTATTGCTGAAGTTAAGGTAGAATAGATTATGCTCATTGTCACACGACTTAAAATGATCGGATATTTGTAACTTCGTAGTTATTTTTGATATTGTTTACAATGCTGTCATTGCAGTCATATACTCTAATGGTTATCTCCTCAGTCATTCCATTGATATTTCCTAAAATTGCATTTCCGTCTTCAATATTCTGATTATTGGCTTTGCTTAATATTAATTCATTAATTAATTCGTTGTTTGTTGTTTTAATGGATACTCTCTTGTTGTTGGAATTAATTTTATTTTCTAATTCCCTGATTTTAATGGAATCGAAGGAATCAATGGATATTGAAGTGGAGATTTCATAATCACAACCGGTTAAGTTTTTATTCAAGTCAGTTAATGAAGTAATGTTTTGAGGTTTTATTTTAAATTCTTTTAGGTTTTTATAAACGCTGCCGTCACTTTCTAGTGAAATTGTGTCCAGATAAACGTCCGCATTATTGGCATTTTTATATAATCCGGTAATGAAAGTTCCATTATCTGATTCGATTAAAATTTTTGTTGAAGCCCCCTCATCAACCCATTTTACAGTACCATTTAAAGTTACCTCTTCACCATTAGTGGAATTCATACCATTCACTGTAGCTTTAACTACTTTTCCTTCTTTATAATAGTTTAAATAAGTTTCGGGAAGTTTACTTAATGTTGAAGCATCAAAAGCAGTTTTCTGTACATTTGATGAGTCATCACTTGTAATGTGGATAAATGCAAATGCTATTGCACATATTACTAAAATTATTATGAGGTAATCAATAAGTGTAAATTTGAGTTTCATAAGCAATCTTAATCTTCGTAAATCGCACCTACTGGGCAAACATCAACACATTCTCCACAATTATCGCATTTATCTGCATCGATAATTATTGTATAGGCTCTTCTTGTAATTGCCTCTTCCATACACACGTCAATACAATCTTCACAAACTCCACATTCTTCCATATCAACTTGCAAGTAATACACCTTTAGAATTAATTTATAGAATATAAATATTTTTTAATCTTAAGATTTATATACTTTGTCAAATAATA
>CAZQWN010000148.1:0-4102 GCA_964596915.1 uncultured Methanobrevibacter sp. | reverse complement strand
AAACATGACTATGTGAATTTAAATCATTTAATCAAAAATTCATTTTTATATTCCGTATTATTTGCATTAATATTGGTGTTAATTGTATGGGTATGGCCTGAAGGCTTTTTGGCACTTTATAATTTCAATAAACCTGGCATTGCAGCATTTGCCATAAATGCTTTAAGACTATTTTCAGCATATTTCATATTGTCAATAGTTCCGAATTTACTGATATTTTATTATGAGGCCATTGAAAGGCCAATATTATCCGGAATACTTTCGATTGTTGGAATACTCATAGCGCCTTTGGCATCCATGTTCGGATTATATGCTTTAATCGGATCTGATGGTATATGGATATCATTTCCGGTATCCAGTATAATTTCCATAATTGTAATTATAATCTGTGTTAAAATTATTCAAAGCAAAGAACGGGAATATGAAGGTTTGTTCTTCATAAAAAAGGATTTGGTTGAAAAAACTAGAAACTTCGTATTAACAGATAATGATGTAAATGCAAGAGAAGAATCCTTGAATCATTTAAGGAGTTTAAATGCCTCTAAGGAGTTCTGTGAAAATGTTGATAAAATATTTAATATAATATTTGATACAAATCCGTCTGAAACTCCTGTAGAAATGTTGGTTATAGATTATGATGACGTTATTCATGTTGATATTAAATATGATGGTGAAAAAGAAAATCTTAACCATTTAAAAGATAACTTCCCTAAGGGCATGCTTAATTATGCAGAGGTATTGGGATTCAACAATATTGAATATGTAATGAAAAAGTAATTAATTCACATATTCTCCTTTTTTTCTAACTTTTTTTATTTTTCTTATACATTTTTAACGATTTTTGAATTATATATTTGATAAAAGAAGAAAAAATCTATTCTAATACAAACTTTTTAATAAGATGCAAAATATATTTAACAATATAATAATGTATTTATTTAAGGAAATGATATAATGAGTAAAGATAATCCTGAAAAGATTAATGAATACTTTTATAATCAAATTTGTAATTTTGATGAATCCACAATACTTAATCCAAATCTAAGCAATGATGAGGATAGTGGAAAATTGGATAATGTGGATATTGAAATATCCAATAAGTTAAATGATTTCTGCAAAACAAATTCTATTGCAGAAGAAGACTTGTTTTTAGCAGTTATGGTATTGTCATTAAATAAGTTTAATTTCACTGATGAAACATTAATATTTCATGGAAATAATATGCCATTTGCCATTAAACTGGAAGACAGAAACTTAACTATTAATGAATATTTAAATGCCGTACACGACAAGTTTAAAAAAGATTCAGAGTATGATGATGAATCAGTAGCAGAATTGCTTGAAAAATTCAACTTAAAACCGCAATTTTATTACAGTTATAACAAAAATGATGCAAATGACAATTATTTAAACAAGCTAAGCATAACATCCTCTCCTGAAAAGATAATATTGTCATTTTCTTATAATGATAATTTATATTCAGGTGATTATGCAGAATTATTCCTGAAAAGTATTGAAAATATCTTAAACCAAATTATTTCTAAAGATACGGATAAAGTAAGAATTTGCGATATCGCTCTTGAAAAAGACAATAAGGAATATGATTTTAAAGAAGTTGAATTGCCAATTATTCATAAACGATTTGAAAGGCAAGTGGAAAAAGATCCAAATTACATCGCTCTTGTATCCGAAGATGCCACATTAACCTCTGGGGAACTTAACCAGAAGGCTAACCGTATAGCCAATGCTTTAATCAAAAGAGGGGTTAAAGCAAAAAGCAACATATTGGTAATGCTTTCAAGAAACAGTGACCTGATAGCATCCATTCTTGGTATTTTAAAAGCCGGATGCACATATGTTCCTATTGATCCGGAATATCCTGCTGAAAGAATTAAATATATCTATGAAAACAGCCAGGCAGATTATATTATTGCCAGTCAAACATATGACATGTCACTGGATATTAAAGAATTGCTTGAAGAGGAAAATATCGAAAATCCTGATATAGAAGTGTCTCCGGATGATACTGCATATATGATTTACACCTCAGGTTCCACAGGCAAACCTAAGGGCGTGATGATATCACATGAAAACATATGTAACCAGGTGCAAAACCCGAAATCACAGTATAATAGTTTATTATGTCTTACAACAGTCTCATTTGACGTGTCTGTCGATGACATATTGACCTCACTTTCCAATGGATTAAAGCTTATCCTGGCAAGTGATACTCAGATTAAGAACATTCCGGAATTAATAGGGTTAATTAATGATGAAAAACCGGAAGTATCTGAGATTACTCCTTCACGATTGGCTTCATACATGGAAGTTCCGGAATTCTCGAAAGCAATTGAATGCCTTAAATGTTTATTCCTTGGTGGTGAACAGTTCTCAACCAAGGTATATGAAAACTTTACAAAATACTCCGATGCAATCGTATACAACAGTTACGGTCCGACAGAAACCACAATCACATCCAACAACAAGCAAGTAACAGATGCAAACGATATAACTGTGGGAACACCATTGGAAAACTATGTGACTGATGTGCGCGATATAGATGGAAAACTACTGCCGTCTGGAGTGATGGGTGAATTGTATATTGGTGGAGTTGGAGTAGGTAAAGGATACTATAATATGCCTGAAAAGACCGAAGAGGTATTCCTGACAATCAATGACATTCCATACTATCGCAGTGGTGACTATGCAATAGAACTTCCAAATGGTGAAATTGACATACGGGGAAGAATAGACAACCAAATCAAACTCAGGGGATTAAGAATAGAAATCGGAGAAATACAATCCAACATACTGAGATTCCCTAATATAAAAAATACAGCTGTTGTAATAAAGCAAATAAACAACAGTGAACATTTATGCGCATACTTCACTGCAGATGGAGATATAGATATTAATCTCCTAAAACGTTACTTGCAAAGCAAATTAACTAAATACATGGTTCCGACAGTGTTCATTCAACTTGAAGAAATTCCACAAACACCAAACGGTAAAACAGACATTAAGGCATTGCCTGACCCTTCACTTGCACAAAACTATGTTGAACCGGAAACAGAAACCGAGAAAAAACTCTACGAACTTGTTTCAACAATTACAGATGCAGAAGAATTTGGTATAACTGATGATTTATATACAATTGGTTTTTCATCATTAACACTGATGAAACTGAATTCAATGATTTATAACCAGGCCGGAGTAAATATTGATATACGTGATTTATTCAATAAACCTACAATAAGAGGCTTATCAGATAAAATAGACAACAATATCGGAACAGATGTGGATATTGGCGAGATTATCAAAAAATCACAAACAATGGACATGTTCCCGTTAACCGCTAACCAGTTGGGTATTTACTATGAATGTATGCAGACCGACAAAATCAAATATAATTTGCCGTCTGTAATACGTTTTGGCAGTGATATTGATCCATTCAAGCTTAAACAAGCCATAATTGATACCATTGAAGCACATCCTTATATGAAAACAAGGATTGTCACAGCAGATGACGGTCAACTGAAACAAAAGAGATGTGATGATTTGGAAATTGAGGATATTGAAATTGTCGAAGTCGATTCCATAAGCAATAAGGAAATCATGGAAAATGACATTGAATTTATTCCAATAGAAAACAATCAGCTATTCAAATTTAAAATCTATAAAACACCTGCTGAAACAGTGTTGTTCAATGATATTCATCACATGATTACTGATGGAGTGTCAATAGACCTGTTTTATGTGGATGTGGTGAATGCTTATGAGGGCAAAGCATTAACAGACGAGATGATCGATGGATTTACATACAGTTTGATTGAAGAGGAAATTAGTGAAAATGAGGTTTCCCGAAAGTATTATGAAAAGAAATTTGCACAGGGGTATGAATCTACAATCTTAACACCTGACCTTAATGGAAATCCTGATGAAGGAAACATTAAACTTATAAGCGACAAATTAAGCTCCAACTTTGTACGGTTATTCTGTAAAGACCATTCCATCAGTCCGAATGTTCTTTTTATGAGTGCGGTATTCATTGCTTTGAGTAAATTTACATACAACACCAAATCATTGATAACAACCATATTCA
>CAZQWN010000147.1:0-4147 GCA_964596915.1 uncultured Methanobrevibacter sp. | reverse complement strand
CGATTGTCCTTGATTGCACGGCCCAGGTGTGGGCGTACATCAGGTTCGCTCATCCAGCAGTCAAAAAAGTTAATTCCATTTTCTTCACAAGCCCTGATTAACACTTCAGTATCCTCATAAGGCCTTTCTACTAAAAATTCAGCACCGAAAGCAATTTCAGATACTTCAATTCCGGTGCTGCCTAACTTTCTATATTCCATAATAATATTTTATAAAAAGTATTACTTTAATATTATCAAAATCAATATAGTTATAAGGTGAAATAATGAATATTGCAATACTCGGTGCAACCGGAAAATTTGGAAGACCGTTTACGGCTAAACTGCTTGCAAAACCCGATTATCATTTGACATTGCTTTCAAAGTCTGCAGGCAACAGCTATGAGGACGGTTACAGAATAACTGCTAGAAATATTGATGCTACAAACTTAAAAGAATTGAAAAAGTTATTAGAAGATCAGGATTTAGTGTTTTGTGCCATTTCCGGTACTGATCAGCCAATAATAGCCAGAAATCTCGTTGAAATAAATCCTAAAAGGCTGATTTACATGACTGTTGTTGGAATTTACAACGAGCTTGCTGAGGACAACGGTTCAGAATATAACGTGGAAAATGAAACAGAACAGATTCCAAACAGAAATGCGGCAGCAATCATTGAAAACAGCGATTTGGACTACACAATATTGAGATGCGGATATCTGATATTCGGCAAGGAAGATGATTATGTGATAACCAAAAAGGGAGAATCCCCTAAAGGTTATGTTTCAACTTCAAAATCCGTTGAAAAAATAGCTTCAGACATTATTGAAAATCCGGAGTTGTATTCACGTGAAAGCATCTCCATTACAAGAGACATGAGTTAAATGTATACCAAAGAATTTATTTTAGATGAAGTAAATCAAATTCGAGATGAAATCGGCCATGACAGTGTGAATATATTCATTGAAGAGATTTACTTTAAGAATAATGAACTGTGGATTATAACCGAAGACCGCCCCGACAAGTCAGCAATTATCGGAAAAGGGGGTTGGGTTGTTGGAAAGCTAAGAGAAAAACTGGGCGTTGATAGTATCCATGTCGAAAGTTATGGTGACTTTTTAAACAAGAATTACAAGCTAAAGCTATCCAAAAAAACTGTCCACAATCTGAATTCAGATTTGATTGGGTTGAAAAACCTGGAAAAAATTATTGAAGATAAATTAGATAACATTTACAGTTTTAACTTTGAAAATTACTTTAATGAAAATGAATTTGAAGAATCACAAAATGTTGAAGCGGTCGTTGCACTTTCAGGTGGTGTTGACAGCAGTTTTTCTTTGATTTTAGCCAAAAAATTGGGATTTAATCCTATTGCAGTTACAGTTGATCCCGGAACAATTATTTTGCCGAAACAGTTTAAGGACAATATCAAACTGGTTACCGAGAAGTTAAACATTGGCCATGAATATATAGAAACCGATTATTCAGATGTCGTTCAGGAGGCATTTACAGGAAAGCTTCATCCATGCGGGAGATGTTCCAAAAACACCGGCGAAATTGTAAAGCAATATTCAAAAGATAGAGAAATTCCAATAATTATATTTGGTGATATGCTTGCAACAGGCAGTCAATGCATTAATCTGCAGGATGATTCATTATATCGCTTGAACCTTCCAGCAAGTTTAAGTGTCGGCAAGCAGGAGATAAAATCCTTAATCAGAAACTATGATTTAAAGACATTTAAAGGATTCGGCTGTCCACTTCTTTATGAGGTTCACAGAAAATTCCCATATCAAAAGAAATTTTCAATTCAAAGAATTTTAAGGGAAACCCGTTCAGGTGCACTGGAGCCCGGTGAAGCGCTTGACCTAATTTGGAGTTTCTACAAAACCAAACAGTAACAATAACTATAATAACTATAATATAAAAGTACCATTATGATGCAAAAAATCTGTCCCAGATGCGGGTCTCACAACGTAAAATAGATTATACCTCAAAACTGGTCACAGTGGATTTGCTATGACTGCGATTATACCGGCCCAATCATTGAAGGAAATCAGGAATTAGCTGATGAGATTCATGAAAGTTATCTGGAATCTCAAAAAGACAAATAAAAACTCATTTAAACTTTTTTTATCAAAAGAAGTTAATGATTAAGCACTTGAGATAAAGTAGGAGCTGAGCTTTACTTATTGAATTCATTGAGGAACAATTTAATAAGTTTCCTAGAATATCTCTTGTGTCAATCATGCTTCAGTAAACAATTGTTCACATCCACAATAATACTTTGTTCATATAAGTATATAAAGTTTAGGTATACCTAAACAAAATTAAAATTAAAAAAAATATAATGAATGTTAAATTCCTTTCTTTTCAAACTCTTCATTTAAGAAATCTTTAATGTTACTTCGAGCAATTTCGACCATTTCAGGAGCAGGGCCTCCAGGAACAGCTCTGATTCTGACATTTTCAGCAGGATTTAAAGCTCTTTGAATCAAATCATCATCGAGATTCAACTCTTCAAAACCCAATTCAACTGCAATGTCATCAATGAATTTGGAAGTGATGTCCTCTTCTGCAATATTGTTAGCAGTTGCTTCATTTACAATTCTTCCGACAATCTTGTGAGCGGTTCTGAACGGTATCTTTTTCTCACGAACCATAATGTCTGCAAGGTCAGTTGCTGTTGCAAAATTTTTGCCTGCAAGCTCAGCACACCTGTCAACTTTAAATTCAACTGAAAGTAACATTTTTGTTACGATGGATAATGTGTCCTGAGTTACTTTAACTGCATTCCATAAGTGAGGAGTGATTTCCTGCAAATCCCTGTTGTAAGTATATGGAATAGCTTTTAAAATAGTTAAGATAGTAATTAACTCACCTGTGGCGATACTGGTCTTTCCTCTTGCAAGTTCAGCCACATCAGGATTTTTCTTTTGCGGCATAATAGAAGAAGTTGATGAATATTCATCGGCCATATCAATGATGCCGAATTCATAAGTGCTCCATAAAACCAGTTCCTCACAGATTTTAGCGAGAGTTGATGATAAAGACACCAAATCAAAAACAGTTTCTGTGATAAAGTCACGTGCTGAAACACCGTCCATTGAATTTTCAAGATAAGCGTCAAAACCCAATAAGTCAGTGGTCAACTGTCTGTTTATTGGAAAACTGGTGGTAGCCATAGCTGCTGAACCTAAAGGATTTAAATTAACACGCTTATAAGTGTCCGCCAAACGTTCATAATCCCTTTTAAGTGCCTGAACATGTGCCATCAAATGATGGGCAATTGTTATTGGCTGAGCATGCTGCAGGTGTGTAAAACCAATGAAAACATCTTCAAGGTGTTCTCCGGCCATTTCAACTATTCCTTCCATAAACTCCAGTATGCCAATCTGAATTTCCTCAATCATTTCCCTTAAAACCAATCTCACATCACATGCAACCTGATCGTTACGTGATTTGGCGGTATGCATGAATCCCGCTTCAGGACCTATTTTAGAGGTTACATAATTTTCAATTGCCATGTGGACATCTTCTATTGATGCATCAAAAACCAATGCTTCAAATCCTTCTTCCTTAAGATTGTCCAATGCACATAAGATTTTATCAGCAATTTCCTCATCAATAATGCCTTCATGTTTCAGCATGGATGTGTGTGCAAAATTAGTTTTTATATCAGCTTCAAAAAGGAGCATGTCAGCTTCAAGTGATGAAGTGTATTTTGCAGCTTCATCAGTCATTCCAGTCTTAAAACGACCATTTCTAATATTATCCAAAAAAATCCCTTCTAAAAAGTAAGTTAAAAATAAAAATAATAAAAAAAAGAAATAAAGATTTAAAAAATCTTATTTTTTCATTTCAGTGTATCCGCATTTACCACAAGCAACTCTGTCACCATGGTCAGCCATGAATACACCTTCACCACAACGAGGACAAATTTGATTTTTTCTAACAACTTTGTCGCCATCTACTTCATACAAATCAGATTTTCTTACCATATAAATCACCTATTCTTCAGCTTCTTCTTCAGCAGGTTCTTCTTCAGGTTCTGCATTTTTAGCTAAAATATGTTCAGCTTCAATGTATTCTAAATCATCTACAGTGTCGTAGACTTTTGCATAACCTAATGCTTTAGGTTCACCGTAGTGTGGTTGTACATTGTCGAC
>CAZQWN010000146.1:0-4206 GCA_964596915.1 uncultured Methanobrevibacter sp. | reverse complement strand
CAGAAATCCATATCCAAATGAAGTAGTTGACATTAAGCTATTGGATGATTCCGGATGGGCTCACAAATATCAGGTCACAACCGACAATGAAGGTGAGGCATCTGTTGAATTGGTTGCTCTTGAAAACGGTAACTATACAGTTCACTGCAATTATAACGGCACCATGTTCAACAAGGAGTCAAAAAAAGTTACAAATTTGGTTATTGATGACGGATATTAATTTTTTTGAGGATGTCTAAAAATTTTAGACTTCCATTTTTTTAAATTCTAGCGAAGCTTATTTTTAACATCTCTTAAAGGTTTTGTAACTTTCCAGCTGGCAGTGTTTTTCAGAACGTTGATTTCTTTTAAAAGTTTCTGGTTTTCAAGTTCTAAAGATTGTTTTTCTTTATTTAAACTATCATATTTTTTACTCAAGTCTTTTTTACTCTTTTTAAGCTGGTTGATTTCTTTTAGATGTTTTTTATAGAAATATGTATCTTTTAAAAATATTTTATCGTCCTGATTTTTAACCTTTTTCATATATTCCTCATCGCCAACAGCTTCATTGTTAGGGTCATATATCTGCAGTATTCTGCGACTGTTCCTTTGACCTGAAATCTTTTCGTAGGATGGAACTTTTCCCCCTGTCCATCTGAGAATCATTTTTCTGTCAATCATGTGATGGTATCTTCGAACGGGCCTGTGCCATAAATATGGAAGTGAAATAAGTATCACTTTTTTTGAAATTCTCTCCAGTTCCTTAAACAGTTCGATTTGCTCCCCGTATAATCCCAGATGTTCAATTACCTGGCATGCAAGTACCAAGTCATATTTGTTATCTTCAATCGGTAAAGGCAGTTGGCTGCAGTCATGAACAATGAATTTGCCTATTTCAAATGGGAAATCATCTTTGTAATCATCCACGACATCTATAATATCTGATCCTTTAACGAATGGCAATTTGTATGGTCCGAATTCCAAAACGGAGTGTATATCTTCAAATGTTTTTAATTGATTAATAATTTCAGTATAATATTCCCATCGGCCTTCATAATAATCATCAACTTTTAAAAATCTTCATAATTTTTTTTAGTAATAATACTGTTTTTAAAATCATTAATCATAATATTCAATCCTTATGTAATTAATTTTAATTTTATCGCATCTCATATTAAAAAGTATTCATCAAAAAATCAATTAAAAATTCTAAATAGAATTTAAATACTTTTAAATATAAAATTAAACATTATATGTTTTAATATTTTATAAAATAATTGTTAAACTCAAAAATATTAATTAAATAAAATTTGTGATAATATGAATATTACTGTTATTGGTACCGGATATGTGGGTCTTGTTACCGGAGCATGCTTTTCAAAGATGGGTAACAAGGTTTACTGCGTAGACATCATTGAAGAAAAAATTGAAGGTCTGAAAAATAACATCATGCCTATTTTTGAACCTAATCTAGATACTTTGGTTAAAAGCAGCCAGGAAAGAGGAGATTTGATATTCACAACTGATATCAAAGAAGCACTTGATGATACAAACATCGTTTTTATTGCTGTTGGAACTCCTATGGCTGAAGACGGAAGCGCAAACCTAGACTATATTTTCTCAGCCGCTTCAGATATTGCAAACAACATCAATAAGGATTCACTGGTTGTTGTCAAGTCCACCGTTCCTGTCGGCACATGTTTCCGCATAAGGGACCACATCAATGAAATCCTAAAAGAAAGGCGTTGTGATGTTAAAATCGACATTGCATCCAATCCTGAATTCTTAAAGGAAGGACATGCCATTGAAGACTGTCTTCACCCTGACCGTGTAGTTATCGGAGCTGAAAATGATGAAGTATTTGAAACATTGAAAGATCTCTACTCCACATTTGTGCTCAACCACGACCGTTTCGTGGAGATGGATGTGAAAAGCTCTGAAATGACAAAATACGTGGCAAATGCAATGCTTGCAACCAAAATTTCCTTCATGAATGAAATAGCTAACATCTGTGAAGTGACAGGGGCAAACGTTCAGAATGTGCGTCTGGGAATCGGGTCTGATAAGAGAATCGGATATGACTTCATTTATGCAGGATGTGGATATGGTGGAAGCTGTTTTCCTAAGGATGTTCAGGCTTTAATCAATACCGCTCAGACAAATGGTTATGAACCTAAAATATTGTCAAATGTGGAATTGATTAATAAAAATCAGAAAATGGTTTTAGTAAATAAGGTAATTGACAGGTTCGGAGAGGACCTTTCGGGCAAGACATTCTGTCTGTGGGGTCTTGCATTCAAGCCTGGAACCGATGATGTGCGTGAAGCAACATCCATTGTAGTTGCATCCGAATTAATCAAAAGAGGTGCGAAAATCAAGGCATATGATTCACAGGCAACTGAAGAGTTCATTAAAGCCATTGATGATGAATATTTGGATTCCATTGAATTTACAAAAGGTAGATATGATGCAGTCGATGACTGTGATGCATTGATATTGATTACTGAATGGAAGGAATTCAGAAATCCTGACTTCCTTTTCCTGAAAGAAAAACTGAATGAAAGCATCATATTTGATGGAAGAAACATTTACAACAAGAAAATTCAAAACGAAGGATTTGAATTGTATCAAATCGGGTGTTAATAATGCCAAAAATTTCAGTTATTGTTCCTGTTTATAATGTGGAAGACTATCTTAGAGAGTGTTTGGATAGTCTGTGTTATCAAACATTGATTGACATTGAGATAATATGCATTAATGACGGATCGACTGATAAATCTTTGGAGATATTGAGGGAATATGAATCTAAAAATCCTAAAATAACAGTATACTCTCAGGAAAATAAAGGTCTTTCAGGAGCTAGAAACACTGGAATGAAACATGTCAGTGGAGAATATATTTATTTCCTTGATTCTGATGACATACTGATTCCAACTGCCCTAGAAAGAATGTATTCAGTATCCAAAAGACGTTCTCTTGATATTTTACTTTTTAAACTCATTAATTTTGACGACAAAACAAGAGAAAAATTTAAGTCAAAATATTATGACATGAAATTTTTGAAGCAAAAAGTTGGGGAAAATATCTTTTCATATGATGATGTTGGAAACGATTTGTTCCGTATTGCAGTAACTCCTCAAGGAAAATTATTTAAAAAGGAATTGATTGAGGATATGCACTTTATTGAAGGATTCATATTTGAAGATAATCCTTTTTTCTTTGAATCTTTTTTTAGAGCTGAAAAAGTTTACTTTTTAGATGAATATCTTTGTCTAAAACGCAAAAGAAGCGAATCAATTACCTCTACACCTAATGAACAGTTTTTAGATTACATTTACATATCAAATATTCTGATAGATATATGTAAAAGATATGATGTTTATGAAAAGTATAAGGAAGGTCTGTATTCAAAGAATATGAACAATATTTATCTGAGATTTTTGCAAATCGGTGATGAATTTAAGGAGAAATATTTCCAAAAAATGAAACAGGACTTTTCAAATAAAAAAGAAGAATATGATAAAGATGATATTTTCCAGAAAGGCGATGAAAAGCATAGAGAACTATTTTACAAAGCGCTTGATTCGGAAACTCCACTTGAATATATCTTATCCATTAAATTGTTTAATATGCAAAAGAAATTGAACACAATCAAGCAGGAAAAGTCTCAAATAAATCATGAAAGAAAAAAATTGATTAAAAAATCTACCGCCCTGAAAAATGAAAATAAGAGAATAAAAAAGAAAAATGATAAACTTAAAAAGCAAAATTCCAATTTGAAGAAATATAATGAAGAAATTTTAAATTCTACAAGCTGGAAAATTACAAAACCATTAAGAAATATAATGGCTAAATTTAGAAATTAATTTTATAATTTTTAATTAATTAATCTATCATTTATAACATTAAATATAAATTTGCTATCTTAGAGTTCAATTTCACGTAATCCTTAAAATTTAAAGCTCAATTTATGATACTGTAAATATTTTAATAATATTTAAGCCAATTAAATAATCAGTTTCTTTGTATCCAAATTTAATTAAATATAAAAAAATGGAATAAACTGTATAAAAAAAACAATTTTTATATATTCTTTTTAGACATTATATTTTTTCATCAGTAGTGATGATTGTGATTAATGTTCAATAGTAATTGTATTAATTTTCAATAAATTGCCATTGAAATAATACCTAGGTATATTTTTTTAGCAAATTCATTATAATTAAA
>CAZQWN010000145.1:0-4259 GCA_964596915.1 uncultured Methanobrevibacter sp. | reverse complement strand
TTTCAATCTAAAAAGATTTATCATTTTTTTCAAAAACAAAATATTTAACATATATATAATTTAAAAATTATCTTATGACAGACAAAATGTTCATGGGTGCATCAACTAAGCAAGGTCTGGATATTGCCAACAGAAGTAGGGAAATTATCCGTGGCCTTATTGGAGATGATGTCAAAGATTTAAATCCTGCCGAAAGAGACATTGTAGAGAGGATTGTTCACTCCACAGCTGATCCTGAATATGCAAAACTGGTCAAGATAAGTTCGGATTTTGTAGATGCAGCTATGGATTCCCTCAGAAATAAAGAAACCATTTTAACCGATATCAATATGGTCAAATATGGTATTACAAGATATGAAGGGGAAGTTGAGTGCTATATCAGAAATGAGGAAGTTATTGGAATTGCCAAAGAAGAGCAAATCACAAGAGCTGCGGCTGCAATGAGATATGCGGCTTCAAATGACTTTGAAGGAATAGTTGTTTCTGGTAACGCTCCAACTGCTGTTTTTGAAGCTATGGATTTATACCAAAAAGGTGAAATGAATCTTAAGGCAATTGTAGGTGTTCCTGTTGGTTTTGTAGGGGCGGCCGATTCAAAAGAGGCACTGCACAATTCCAATATTCCCAACATCATTGTTGAAGGACCTAAAGGGGGAACTCCGATTGCGGTAGCTTGTGTAAATTCATTAATCCAACATTTATAGTGTGATATAATGTATTCTGAAGAATTGTTCAATGAATCTAAAAATTATTTTCCCGGTGGAGTAAACTCTCCGGTACGTGCTTTCAAGCCTTATCCGTTTTTTGTAAAAAGTGCTGGAGGATCTAAACTCACTGATGTTGACGGAAAAACTTATATCGACCACTGTTTGGCATATGGTCCGTTAATATTAGGCCATGCCAATCCGAAAGTCGTAAGGGAGGTTTCCAACCAACTTACTATGGGTACTGCCTACGGTACTCCTACAGAAAACGAAATCAAATTGGCAAAGGAAGTAGTCGACAGAATTCCGTCTGCAGAAATGGTAAGGTTTGCAAACAGTGGTACTGAAGCCACCATGAGTGCAATCAGGCTTGCAAGAGGCTACACCGGAAGAGACAAAATCGTCAAGTTTGAAGGGGCATACCATGGAGCGCATGACTATGTATTGGTTAAAGGAGGTTCCGGAGCTGCTACACTTCCTGACAGTGCAGGAATTCCGGTTGATACTACAAAAAATACATTGTCTGTCCCATTCAATGATGAAGAGGCTTTAACTGAACTTATAGAAAAAGAAGGTGAAAACATTGCCTGTATAATTATGGAAGTTGTTATGGGCAATGTCGGCTGTATAGAGCCGAAACCGGGATTTTTAGAATTTATAAGAAAAATCACTGAAGAAAATGGTATTGTATTAATATTTGATGAAGTTATCACAGGTTTTAGAGCATCACGTGGTGGAGCTCAAGAATATTATGGAGTAACTCCTGATTTGACCACTTTAGGTAAAATAGTTGGCGGCGGTCTTCCAATGGGTGCATTCTGCGGTAAGCGTGAAATCATGGAACTGATTGCACCTCAGGGTCCTGTTTATCAGGCAGGTACATTTTCAGGAAATCCTGTATCCGTTCAGGCTGGTATTTCAACACTTACACAGCTTGATGATGCATTCTACAAGGAGCTTGAAAGAAAAGGCAATTTCCTTAGAGGAAACATACAATCCATGATTGATGATGAGGAATACAACGTCCAGCCGGTCGGGCTTGCATCAATGTTTCAGATTTATTTCAATCCTGCACCGGTCTACAGTTATGCTGATGCTCAGGAGTCAGACAGAAGACAATTCTTGAGATACTTCAAGTCCCTGCTGAAACAGGGAATATTTATCCCTCCATCCCAGTTTGAATGCAATTTCATATCAAATGCACACACAATGGAGGACATACAAAAGACCTCAGAAGCAATAGAAATTGCACTTGGTGAGGCATTCAGGAAAAGAAGGTAATACAATGGAAATAGACTTTAAGGAAGTGGCATCATATATAATTATTCTCGTAATAGTTCTGATTGCTGCTCAACATTTAAACGTCGTCGTTTCAGGAAGTATGGAACCCGCATTTTACAGGGGAGACATAGTCCTTGTTGAAAAGGCGGATTTTTTAGGACTCCATGAATTCGACCCTAAAGATGTAAAAGTCGGTGATGTTGTCGTTTATGATGCGGCATGGTATAATCAGCCGGTAATTCATAGGGTCATAAACATTGTCGATATCAATGGAACCACGATGTATGTAATTAAGGGAGACAATAACGATTCTCCGGATCCGTATTATGTTAAAGCAGACCAAATTAAAGAAAAAGTCGTGACATTAGGAGACAATTTGGTCATTATTCCAAAAATAGGATATCTGTCCCTCTGGCTAAGGGGATTATAATTATTAAGGTGAGTTAATGTATTTTGAAATTGAAAAACAGGCGATTGAAGCAATAAACAAGGCTTTAGATCAATATGATGTAGAAATTGATAGGGATTTCAAATTGGAATTCCCTCCAAATCCGGAATTGGGGGATCTGGCAAGTACCATTGCCTTTGCCCTTACTAAAAAACTTAGAACTTCCCCTCCGGAAGTTGCAAAGGGTCTGGTTGAAAAGATAGAGGTTCCTGAAATTTTCACAAAAGTCCAGAACTTCGGACCTTACGTGAACTTCTTCATTGACTACAGCAAATTTTCAAAAATGCTTTTGGATAAAGTTGATGAAAACTACGGTCAGCTTCCTTCATACGGTGAAAAAATCGTATTGGAGCACACTTCAGCAAACCCTAACGGCCCTCTTCACATCGGACACATCAGAAACTCCATTTTCGGAGATTCACTTTCAAGGCTTTTGAAATTTGCCGGAAGAGACGTCATAACCCAGTACTATGTAAACGACATGGGAAGGCAAATTGCAATCATCGTGTGCGGAATAACTGAATGTGGCCTTAAAATCGAAGACTATGAAGGGGACAAGATTGACCACAGGATAGGCAAATTGTACTTCGATGCTAACAAGGCTGTAGAGGAAGATGAAGCTCTAAACGCTAAAGTCGATGAACTTATTCAAAAATATGAGGAAGGTTCTGACGAAGAGCTGAACAAGGTCTTTGAAGATGTTGTATCAAAATGTATTTCAGGAATGAAGGAATCACTTTTAAGAATGAACATCAAACATGACGACTTTGTATGGGAAGGACAGTTCGTCAGAAACGGTGAAGTAGACGGCCTTGTAAACTACATCCAGAGGGAAGGATTCACAAGGGAAAACGATGTCCTATACATTGACCTGACAGATTTCAACATCGAAAAGGAATTTGTTTTACGCCGTTCCAATGGTACATCACTTTACTCCACACGTGACCTTGCATACCACAAGTACAAAGCTACCTTAGGTGACACTGTACTTGATATCTTAGGTTCAGACCATAAATTGGCTGCTAAACAAATCAAGGTAATCTTTGAAGAAATTTTCAGGCAGGAAGCTCCTGAAGTAATATTCTATGAATTCATCACACTTCCTGAAGGCTCAATGTCAACCCGTAAAGGTAAATTCGTGTCTGTCGATGAGCTCATCGATGAGGCTGTTCTAAGAGCTCACGATGAAATCAAATCAAGAAATCCTGATTTGTCTGAAGAAGAAATCGCACCTATGGCTGAAGAGATTGGTGTTGGAGCTATCAGATTCTTCATTGCAAAGCTCTCCCCTGAAAAACACCTCACATTCAAGTGGGATGAGGCATTAAGCTTTGAAAGAGGATGCGCATCCATCCAATACGCTCATGCAAGGGCAAACAAACTGCTTCAAAAATCAGGAAAAGACATCAGCTCTTTGGAGGTTGCTGACGACTGGACTCCTGATGAGGCAGAACAGGACTTAATCAGACAAATAGCTAAATTCCCACAGGTTGTTGAAGACTGTGCAAATAAAAAGAGAGTCCACAACATCACACAATACTGTCAGGATTTAGCCGGCTCATTCAACAAGTTCTATAAATCTGAACAAGTTATAGGTTCTGATGTTGAAGATACAAGATTAATTTTGGTTGACAGAGCAAAAACAACAATTAAAAACGCTTTAGATATTTTAGGTGTATCAGCACCTGAAAAAATGTAGATGAGTAGATTTAACTCATCTTTAATTTCTTTTTTTTGGAATATTTTTTTTATCGGATTTTTATTTCAAATAAGGGAGTGTCCAGTAATTATTTTTTGAATGGTGATGGTTTTATTTTTTTCATAAC
>CAZQWN010000144.1:0-4312 GCA_964596915.1 uncultured Methanobrevibacter sp. | reverse complement strand
AGAATTTTTAGTAGTTAAAGATACATTATATGAACCAAAATTTGAATAGTAATGATTAATATTTTGACCAAATCCATTAGTTCCATCACCAAAATCCCAAACCCACTCACTGACATTTTCGTCTGAAGAATGTCCTTCAAAGTTAATTGTGACATTACCAATGCCTTCGTGGACATCACTGGTAAAATTAACATTGGAATCTGAATCAGATACTATATCATTATCGTTAAAAATATCTGATTTCAATTTATCCTGATTTAATTCTAATTCAGATGCCTCTTGATAAATGTTAGCATCAGTATCCAAAGCTAAGTTTAAATCAGAGATATTATCTGAAGCTGAAATTGACCCAATTATCATGAAAAATATTAAAATAAATGATAATGTGCAAACTGCTTTATTAAACATAAAAAATCCACCGATTAATGGTGAAGATTTGGAAAAAATGATTAATTCATTATTAATCAATAGATTATTTCCTATCTTCAACCAAATTTTTTAAGTCATGTTCAAAGTTCATCCTCAAAGTCTTCACTAATTAATCCATTGAAATGGCAATTTGATTCTACTATAATAGAACCTGAAACGTGGAAATAATAATTTGTATTAATTGCATATTCAGTAGAATTGTCATTTACAGTGATATTAACATTATCAAATAATAAGTAGATGATATTTGGGTGGAACATATTAATACCAGTAGTAAAATTAGTAATTGTAGTATTTACAATAGCAACACATAATTTTCCTTGAGTTTCAGTAGGTTTTCCAGCAAATTCAATACCCTTAGTACCATTTATAAGATCATTATTGGAAATATTTCCTTTAAAAGCACCACCTATAAAAATACCATAAACAGCATTACTAATTTTATTGTTATTAATTATTGCACCTACAAGATTGTCCCAATTTGCAGTTCCTTGTGGATTTGCAAGTGAGATTGCATCTCTTGAAAAATTGTTCATTTTATTATCTTCTATTGTTACATTATCATATGATCTAAAGAAACTAATTCCATCTCTTCCGTTTTCAATTGTGTTATTTTTTATAACTACATTGGTTACTGCAGATCCATATGCTGCAGCATGTGTAGTTGAATTTATGTCCATTATAAACCCAGAAATTACAATATTGGATTTTCCAGTTAAAGTGAACAAGTCATGACTTCCATCACCGATTAATTTTGCACCATTACCATTTAAAGTTACACTATTATTCAAGGTTAATGCAAAATTTTTATATGTTTGATTTGCAAAATTAATTACAATACTATCAGTAGAACCAGAAATAATACTTTGGATATCAGTTGTGTTATCCACATTATATGTTGTAGTTGATCTTGTTGGTTCCACTACTTTTTCGCTTTCATAAGTCTCATCTACTGACACATCATCTACTGTAATGTCATCAGTAGGTACATCACTACCAGTTGCTATATCATCACTAGCAGATACACTGCCAATTGCGAAAACAGCAAGCACCAATAGTGAAAATATTAATGTTACTTTTTTATCGAACATTTTTTCACCAGGAATTAAATATATAAGAAGTAACATCAAATAAGATAAGTAGAGGTTTAATATAATTTGTTAATTTGTTTATTTCTAACTTAAATATGAATTAATATTCATTTCGAGAACCATTTAAGTAAGAAATTGTAAAATGTCTCCAAACATTTGCAAATTAATATTTTTATATTAACCTCACCTTATTATGCTTACAGATATTAAATCTTTTGTTAATGATGTGTAATATATTTACTAACATCAAAAAATATATTTCTAAAATTTCATATTTATACTATTCGCTTTAATTTTTAATTTAAGATTGAAAAATATTTCTTATAAAATGAGCACATTGAAGGAGTATTTTTAAATCACAATCATATTAATGTTTAAATCAATTATCACATGAATATGATTTAAGATTCAAATTAATAAGAGATATTTATGAAAAAATAAAAAGTATCCCTCAAAATTATAAACTAAAAATATCAAACAATGCCACATCAAATATTAAAACCTGATAATTATAATATTGGTTATCGATGTGCATAATAATATTTATATTAATGATTTTTGAAATATACCATATAAGACAATTCAAATATGTTGTCTATTTGCTTATCGATATTTAATCTTTTAAAAAATATTTTTGGAGATTATTTAAAATGAATAAAAATACTTTAAGTATTTCCATACTATTAATCATACTGATTGCAGTTTCAATAAGTGCGGTTTCAGCTGAAAACAACGAAACAGTCCTTACAGACACTTTCGTTGAAGGATTTGATGCCGCTTCAATTCAAAATGCAATTGACAGTGAAAGTGATGGAGGTACAATAAATCTAGGAGAAAATAAGGAATATAATCTAAGCTCTGATTCAGTAAACATTGACAAGAAAGTTACACTTAAAGGAAACAACGTTACAATAACTGCAAGCGCTAGTAAAGGTGCCTTAAGCATAAGGTCTGCAAGTGACGTTACAGTTGAAGGAATCACATTCATAAATCCAGTTGACCTGCCCGGTTACGGAGGACAGCTTGACGGTAAGGCCATCTATACTCAGGCATCTTCAAACATCAAAATAAATAATTGCAGATTCCTGAACTATGCCTATGGAATCGAAATGTATTCCACAAGTAACAGTGAAATTAAAAACTCATACTTCAACGGCGCAACAACATCAGTTAGCGGCATGGCAGGTACAGGTACCAAGGCAATACAGCTGATGGGTTCAAAAAACATCGACATCAAAAACAACATTTTTGACGGCCAGATTTATGATGCTCTAAGTATCGCTTCAGGATCAAGTTACGTCAGCATTGAAAATAACACCTTCACTAACAACACTTTCGCGATTTTCTACGGAGGTGCTTCAACTGAAGGTAATAAAATCAAGAATAACCGTTTCATAACCTGCGGAATAATAAATGAAACCTACTCATATAACATCACAGTTGGTGGTAAAACATATTCAGGAAATGCAAGTGTGGATTTAGAAGACTTGCCTGTAATAGGCTTGCAGAAAGCATCTAACGGAATTGAAATCATAGGTAATGAATTTACAGTCAAAGACAACAACAGAATCATCTATTCTGAAGCTGAGAATACTGCTCACGGGTTCCCGTCTGTAATCGGTAACATTAACATTACAGACAATACCGTTAAAAGATTTGATGATGATGTTGATGAAAGTTCAGTGATATTTTATAATCTGAAAGTCATCACAAGCCTTGCAATCGATCCGACAGGTGATATCGTTCTTAAAAACAACGATTTCTCAGACGTTCCAAATATAAACAAATTAAAATTGGAGTTTGAAGGAATTAAGATTAACGAAACTACCGGAGACATTACAATTCCAAAAACAAAGACTTCAACTTACATGTCTATTGTTTATGCAAAAGCTAACCGTGTTGTTGTTGAGCTTAGCGATTTAAGCGGTGTGACATTGACTGGTGAGAAGATTTCATACACCATTAACGGAGGAGCTTCACAGTCTGCTACAACCGATGAGTACGGCCATATCTACATAAACGACCTTGAGGGAAGCGTTGATTTGGATTTGACCTATTCAGGATCTGATAATTACTACAGATCTACCTTAAGCAGTGACCTGCAGATGGGTAATACACAGACACAAACCGTCATTCAAGCATCAGCATTGACTGTAAACGCCATTAATGCCAAAAGTACAAAATACACTTTCATACTCAAGGATTCCACCGGAAAGGTAGTTGAAGCAAAAACTGTAAGCATTGCATTCAACAGTAAAATCTACACCGCAACCAGTGCCAGCAATGGCATTGTAAGTTTCACATTACCTATCGCAACCGCAGGAAAATATGCTGTAACATTGGCATTTACCGGCGATTCCTCATACAAAGGAAGCGTTGCTGTTAGCACTATTAAAATTGTCAAACAGGCAACCAAACTGACCGTTGCTAAAAAGACCTTTAAAAAGTCAGCCACAAAAAAGGTTACTGCAGTTTTAAAGGACAATAAAGGTAAAGTTCTTAAAAGCAAAAAACTAACCATGAAAGTTAACGGCAAGACCTATACTGCTAAAACAAACTCTAAAGGTGTTGCGACATTTACCTTGAAACTAACCAAAAAGGGAACTTTCACAGCGACAACCAAATTTAGTGGCGATTCCTACTACACTGCAAAAAGTATAAATTCAAAAATAATCGTAAAATAGCTTAATATGCTATTTTACATTTTTTATTTCCAATTGTATAATCGGTCCAGTTTATGTTGTATTTCTTTTTCGATTTTTGATTTTTCATGAATGTTTAGAAAAACATCA
>CAZQWN010000143.1:0-4320 GCA_964596915.1 uncultured Methanobrevibacter sp. | reverse complement strand
ACCTACAACAAACGGAACATTGAAATTAACATTAAAACGCTCTACCTTTTTATTTCTAGATAAATACACAAGCCCCCCATATGTTGAAACTAAAGTATCTAACGGGCTGGCTACCCCTTGAACTGCCTGTTCAACCATATGTGCATCGTGAGCCAATGATTTTTTGTTAAAACGAATATTATGATACCGGTATAATGCAGCAAGTGTAGCTACAGTTACTGCAGCGGATGACCCGAGTCCGGATCCAATAGGCACATTAGAGGTTAATGTAATATCTATCGGACTATGATCGTGAACTCTATAAACTGATTCTAAAATATATCGAATAATACCTGGTTTTCCTTTTCTTAAAATATATTTCTTTTCACGGGTAAGAAGTTCAGCTTCAAAATTAATATTAGGAGCCCTAAAAATAGATTTTCCAGATTCGGATTCTTTTACGGTAATATATGCCCTTTTATTTACAGCACCAGCTATAGCAGGTTCACCATAAACTACTGAATGTTCTCCAAATAAAATTGCCTTTGCTGGAGCAGAAGCTTTAGCTATCATAAATACACCTTATTTAAAAATCCCAGAAGCATAACCTACAACAGAAGATAAGTCCCCGGTAACATCCCCGCTAGTCCCATAAGCCAATATTTCACAATTGCTTTTATTTGTCATCTTAGAAAGGGAAATGGCCGTCATCACCGGACCATAACCGCACATGGTAATGTTGTACTGAATAACTTCTTCAAAAAGTTTGAATTCATTCATATCTTCAATATCTTCCAATACATACCCGTCAACGGTATTTGCTTTCTCCTGATTGTTGAAATGAGATAAATCAGTGCTGGCAATGACAGCATAAGATTTATTGAATTCATTGCCTGCTTCAAAAATTGCCTTTGCCAGGTCACTTGAAGCTGTAAACGATTGTGATCCCATTGTTATTGGAACAATAGAGAAATCATTGGAAAAATATTGTAAAAATGGTAGTTGAACTTCTATACTATGCTCATATAAATGAGCATTGAAATCAGCAGACGCAATATCCGAATTGGAAATTATTGCATTTGCAAATTCATCATCCACATTAACTGTGCCTAAAGGAGTAATCCAATCTCCCTCATTGAAAACAGAAACTTCACTACCATAACCTGTGTGATTAGGACTTAATATAATAAAAACATCAGGAAAACCAATTTGAACTAAATTGCAATAGCCATGTGAAGCTATTGCACCAGAATATTGATAACCTGCATGCGGAACCATAATATTGATAGGATAATCTACCCCGTCAAATGTACTTAATTCTGGTATTTCACCGACGCCCAAATCACTTAAAAAACACTCTTCAATAGTTTTTTTAAGGATTTCAGGATTATTCGGATAAAATGATCCGGCTACAGCAGGTTGTCTTAACATTTAACTCAACTAGAATTTAAGTTCAAAGTCGGTTGCTTCAATATCTAAGTCACCGTCTTCAGGAATTTCTCCTCTTTCTCTTAAGATTTGTCTTGCAAGTAACCAGTATACTAAAGCAATAGCTTTTCTACCTTTGTTGTTTACAGGTACTGCAATATCAACAAAACTGAGTAAGTTTTCAGTATCACATAATGCAATTACAGGAATACCGTTTTGTTTGGATTCTAAAATTGCTTGAGCATCAGACCTTGGGTCAGTTACTACAATGATTTTTGGTTCAATGAATTTAGCATAGTTTGGGTTGGTTAAAGTTCCAGGAATGAATCTTCCAGGAATAGTTTTTGCACCGGTGATTTCACCGAATTTTTTAACAGGAGCTTGACCGTATTGTCTGGTAGCTACCACTAAAATGTCTTCAGGGTCATATTTTGCTAAAAGTTTTGCAATTTGTCTGATTCTTTCATCGGTTTTTTGAATATCTAATACGTATAAACCGTCAGATCTTACTCTGAATATATATTTTTCCATATCGCTAGTTTTTTGTTGGGTTCCGATATGTAAACCTGCTGCTAAATAGTTATCTAAATCAATTAAAAGTTCGTTAGTCATCAATAATCACCTTTTTTATATTTAATATTCATCATCAATTTGTATACATTCATTTGGACATACATCCATACATACTTCACAATAGCTGCAATCTTCTGGATTGTTAATTGTGATTTTGTCTCCTTCGAGAACTAATACTTCCATTGGGCAAACATCAGAACATTCTGCACAGTCAGCACCATCACATTTGTCATAATCTATAGTTACTTTAGCCATTTTTTATCTCCTTGAAATATTATTAAAATCTGCCCATTTGTGAATTTGAAAGTTCTTCTTCAATGCGAATAAGTTCGTTTAATTTTGCTATTCTTTCACCACCAATGGCACCTGTCTTTATCATAGGTGCTTCAAAACCAACAGCAAGATGTGCTATGGTTTCATCAGTGGTTTCACCAGACCTGTGGGAAACAACTGGAACTATATTATTTTCTTTTGCCAATTTTACAGTAGCATAAGTTTCAGATAATGAACCAATTTGATTAGGTTTGATTATAATAGCATTTGCAGCTCCCATTTCAATTCCTTTAGCTAATAATTCTTTATTAGTCACGAATAAATCATCACCGCAAATTAAACATTTATCTCCCACTTTGGAAGTTAATTGAGAAAATCCTTCGAAATCGGATTCATCGAATGGGTCTTCCACATAAAACATTTTATATGTATCAATGATATCTTTTACGAAATCAATTTGATCTCCAGTGTCTCTTTTAACACCATCCTGAGCATAAACATATTTTTGCTCACTAGCATTCCATAATTCAGAAGCTGCCATATCTAAAGAAGGCCTAATTTCAATACCTAATTCATCGCCAACTTCTTCACATGCTTTTGCTTGTATTTCCAAAGCAGCATCGTTAGTAATGTTAGGGACCCATCCTCCTTCATCGCCTTTACCGCCAGTAAACTTGGAATCCTTAGTTTGAATCAATTCTTTAAGTCTTTTGTGAACAGAAGCATTTGCAAAAATTGCATCAGCAACGCCAGTTGCACCAATTGGCACGACCAGAAACTCTTGAATATCCGGTGCATTAATACCAGCATGTGCTCCGCCATTCATCATATTTCCTAAAGGAAACGGCAACTCATTGACTAAATTTCCACCAATGTACTTGTATAGCGGCATGTTATAAGATTTAGCAGCAGCTTTAGCTACAGCCATAGATACAGCTACAGTAGTATTACCTCCTATAGCTGAGAAGTTATCTGTACCATCAATTTCTTTTAATACTTCATCAACAGTAGTTAAATCTTCAGCATCCATACCAATAAGTTCAGAAGCTATAAATTCTTCCATTTCACGGACAACTACATCCACGCCCCCTTCTGGAAAAGATACAACTTCTCTGGAACCAGTACTGGCCCCACTTGGTGCAGCAGCTCTACCAAAACCATTCCAAGTGATTACATCCACTTCAATAGTTGGGTTTCCTCTGCTATCCAAAATCTTACGAACTTGGACATCTTCTATTACACTATCCAAAAAAAACACCTCAGTGTCATTTAATTTATTACCATATAATCTATACTCTTTAAAAAATCAGTAAGTTTCTTTATAGAGTTATGTTGGTATTTTTTATTTTTTTTAAATAAATTTAAGGAATAAATAGATAAAACTATTTATTCATCTCTAATAACATCTAATGGTAAAACTCCAGCTTTTAACTCCTCATAAGCTATATCAATTGGATCAAGAGAATCTTTAATTTCAACTAAAGGTTTAGCGCCCATTGAAATTTGAATTGCTCTAGCCCCAAGGAGCCTAGCTCTTTCAAACCTTGTTAATTTTTTTTCAACATTCATGAATATTACTTCCATTTAGGCATATATTTTACCAAGATTATATTTTAAATAAAATATCCCTACACTTGTAAAATCATTCCCAGGTTTCCACATGGGAAATCAGCATTCTTCTACAACAGTATCTAGTTAAACCTAAGTCATCTAAAACATCTTTTGACTTTTCACCATTAGCCACTCTTTTGTTATATTCATCAAAGTAAGCTGAAACTGGTTTTCCACAACTTAAGCATCTAATAGGAATCATTTATATCATCTTTTTATTTAATTTAAATAAAATATAAAGATACAGATTAATTATCTGTAACTTTTTTGTTTACGTGCTCTTGCACCAGGACCACCATATTTTTTAGGTTCTGAACGTCTTGGGTCACCTACTAACATAGTCCTGTCATATTGGATGAATTTTTCTTTTAAATCCATATCCTGTGACCATTGGACGAGTCTTTTTGCAATTACCATACGTGCAGCTTCAGCTTGACCCATTACTCCTCCACCAAT
>CAZQWN010000142.1:0-4337 GCA_964596915.1 uncultured Methanobrevibacter sp. | reverse complement strand
TTATACTCTATTTTAATTATATGTAAAATTTCATAAATCGATTGTATATTTTTGTACAATAAATATTATATATTATGATAAAGAAAATATTATTCATAATTAAAGAGGTTTTTATAATGATAGGTAAAAAGATTCGTTTAGAAAGAATCCTCAACAGAAATACTGGTAGAACTGTAATTGCACCTATGGACCATGGTGTGTCAAGCGGCCCTATCCCCGGAATCATCGATATGGATGAAACAGTAGAAGAAATCTCCCAAGGTGGAGCAGATGCAATCCTGATGCATAAAGGTATTGTAAAACAGGGGCATAGAGGTTACGGAAACGATATTGGCCTTATTGTACACTTATCAGCAAGCACATCCCTTGCACCTGATCCAAACGATAAGGTAACAGTAACGAGCGTAGAAAAGGCTATTCAGCTCGGTGCGGATGCGGTTTCCATTCACGTAAACCTTGGATCAGAAACAGAAAGCCAAATGCTGCAGGAATTGGGTGAAATTGCGGAAACCTGTGACTACTGGGGAATGCCTCTATTGGCCATGATGTATCCTCGCGGACAAAAGGTGGAAAACGAACACGATGTTGAATTCGTAAAGCATGCTGCGCGTGTAGGATCAGAGCTTGGTGTGGATATAGTTAAAACCAACTATACAGGGGATCCTGATTCATTCAGGGAAGTTGTAGAAGGTGCTATTGTACCTGTTGTAATTGCAGGGGGTCCAAAAGTGGACACTGATGAAGAATTACTTCAAATGGTTAAAGATTCACTTGAAGTTGGCGGAGCAGGTGTTGCATTCGGACGCAACTTGTTCCAGGCAGAAAACCCCGGAAAAATCACAAGAGCAATCTCTGAAGTTGTCCACCATGACCTTGATGTGGATGAAGCTTTGGAATTCTTAAAATAGGTGTATTAAATGCAAAACAAATTCGCTTGGATAAGCACACCTGATGAATTGTGGGAAGATAAAAAGGAAATGATTACAACCGCACTTGAATCAGGAATTGACCATGTCCTTGACTTTGACGATATAGAAAACATCAGAAAATTGGGAAATGTTAAAATCATCGCAAACTCCGATGATGCTGACATTTATCTTGTTGGAATCAACGGTGAAGGGGATGGATTTGTAGAGCTAAATGATGACTTTACAGATTCAGTTGATATTGCAAATGCAAAAAAGGCAAAAAGCGAAGGTAAAAAAGTATGTGCCTATATAAAAATCACTGATAAGGCACATGAACAGTTGGCAGTAAAATTGGGTCCGATAGTTGATTATATAATACTGGTAGGATCTGACTGGACCATAATTCCTCTTGAAAACATCATAGCCGACCTTCAAAAAGAGGATGTTGAAATCATTGCAGCTGTACGTGACCTTGACGGTGCACGTGTAGCACTTGAAACACTGGAGCACGGAACAGATGGTGTAATATTCGAGGCAAACGACTTCAACCAAACCAAAAAGATAGCTGAAGAGGTTGTCAAAGCATCACAGGCTAAATATGAATTGAAAGTGGCCACAGTAACAAATGTAAAGCCGTTGGGTTCAGGAGACAGGGTATGTGTTGACACAACAGACATGATGAAACCCGGTGAGGGAATGCTTATAGGTTCATATTCAAAATCCATGTTTTTAGTGCATTCCGAATCATTGGAAAGTGAATACGTTGCATCACGCCCATTCAGGGTTAATGCAGGTCCTGTTCAGGCATATGTAATGGTTCCTGGAAACAAGACCAGATATCTCTCTGAACTTGTCGCAGGAGATGAAGTGCTTATTGTAAACACTGAAGGTGAAACAAGAACAGCATATGTCGGAAGAAGCAAAATCGAAAGAAGGCCATTAATTCTAATAGAGGCTGAATATGAAGGAAAAACCATCAGAACTTTACTTCAAAATGCGGAAACAATCAGAATTGTTGATGAAAATAACGAACCTCTTTCAGTAGCTGACGTCAAAGCCGGAGATAAGGTTAAAGTATACATTGAAGCCAGCGCACGCCACTTTGGAATTGCTATTGATGAGACTATCATTGAACAATAGGTGTCAAAATGAGTCAGCTTAGAGCATTTTTAGCGATAGATGTTGATGAGAATCTGAAAGCTAAAATGTATAAAGTAATCAAGCAGTTCAGACAGATAGATGCCGATATCAAATATGTGGATTTGGAAAATCTCCATTTGACCCTTAAATTCTTCGGAGACATCGACACTGAGGGAATCGCTTTGCTGTCCTCAAAAATTGCGGGGGTGGTTTCAAACTTTGATAATTTCACAGTTAAAATCAAGGGATGCGGTGCATTTCCGAATACCAAAAGAATCAAGGTAATATGGATTGGAATCGATGAGGATGAAATCATTAAAAAACTTCACGATGAACTAGACAATGAATTTGTAAAATTAGGCTTTGATAAGGACAAAAAATTCTCTTCACACTTGACTATAGGTCGTATGAGAAATGCCAAAGGTAAAGAAAAGGTTAAATCAACCATTGAAGAGCTTAGGGAAGTTGAAATCGGTGAAATGACTGTTGATAAAATTATTCTTAAAAAATCCACATTGACGCCTCAAGGGCCAATATATGAAGATTTAGAGATATTTGAATTGTGATTAAAATGGATTATGAGCAGATATTAAAAGATATTAAACCTACTGTGGAAGAAAAGCAGCATATAGATGATGTTTCTTCTAGATTGATGAACTTTCTGCAAAAAACCTGTGATGAAAAGGGCATCAATGCAAAGGTTGCTTTGGTAGGTTCAGTTGCCAAAAACACTGCTCTTAAGGGAAAATCTGACATTGACATATTCATTGCATTTCCCCTAGATACTGATAAGTACTATTTGAAAGAAAAAGGTCTTGAATTGGCTCATATATGCTGTGATAAATTTGATTCCACTCCCGAGCATCATTTCGCTTCACACCCTTATGTTACAACAGACATTGAAGGATGTGAAGTTGATATTGTTCCATGCTATCAAATCAAAGATGGAAGTCAGCTCAAATCAGCAGTTGACAGGACAATTCTACATACCCGCTATGTAAAGGCAAATCTCTCTAAATCACAGGAAGATGAGGTTCTTCTTTTAAAGCGTTTCATGGCAATGACAGGAACATATGGTTCTGAATTTAAGGTCGGAGGATTTGCAGGTTATCTGTGTGAACTTTTAATCATTCATTACGGAAATTTTGAAAATACTCTTAAAGAGGTAATCAAATGGAAGCATGGTCACTCTATAGATTTGGAAAACTACAACACTTCCAGTCTCTTTAATGGCGATCCTTTAATCGTCATTGATCCGACTGACATGAACCGTAATGTGGCAGCCGCCTTAAGGTTGAATAAGATGGCTGAATTCATACAATCTGCACGTAACTATATATTTTCAGATAATAAAAAGGATTATTTCTATCCGTTGAAAAGAAATATTAAAAAAGAGGATATTCTCGATGAATTTTCCATAAGAAACAGTGATTTGATTGCAATAAGATTCAATATTCCTGACATGCCTTTGGATACCCTTCACCCTCAGCTTAAAAAGACTTGTGAAGCGTTGGAACGAAAATTGAATGATGAGCAGTTCAAAGTATTTAAGGCTGATTATTGGAGTGATGAGATATTGACTGGGGTAATATTGCTTGAAATGGCATCATCAAGATTAAATAATCTTAAAGTCAATGTTGGTCCTAAAGTTTATATTAATAAGGCCTGTGAGAATTTCACGGCAAAATACGGTAGAGAAAACTGTTATGTTCAGGATGACTTTTTAGTCCATACACAAAAAAGAGAATTCAGCAAGGCGGAAGATTTGGTAAAATATATATTTACACAAGATCATATCGGACTTATTAAAGTAGGAAAAAACCTCAAAAAAACACTTGTTAAATCATATGAATTCATAGACATTGATGAAATTGAAAATGAATCATTTTTAGAGTTTCTAGATGATTTTATAAAGCCGGGTCAACATATTGTCAGATAAAAAATTAATCAAGAGTTATTTTGTAATTCATTTATTATTATTTTCATAATTTTAATATTGTTGTGATTGTTAATCCTGTTATTTTGTGTATTTCTTCTGGTGTGAGGATATTTTTTAGTTTTTTTGCAATTTCTTTATTGTTTTCTTTTTTTCCTTCTTTTTTTCCTTCTCTATAGATTTTTTCTTTTTGTAGTTGGATGCTTTTTTCGGCTGCTTCGGTTATGGCTTGGCTTAGTATTTTTTCTTCTTCAGGTGTCATGTTTAATTCTCCTAACAGTTTCTTTTGTTTGTCCTCATTGAACTACCATGACTTGTGGAAGTCATGGATTCCTAACTTCTAGTTGAAAGGC
>CAZQWN010000141.1:0-4371 GCA_964596915.1 uncultured Methanobrevibacter sp. | reverse complement strand
AATGTGTAGATCCATTTGCATTCCCACATATGGTAAGCGGATGGATGAGAGGATCCCACAACGGTCCAATGATGCCGGTATCTGAAATGGAAGCAAACCCAATCAGATTCGACGGACCGCCTAGAGTAGTAGGATTAGGTTTCCAAGTAGCTAACGGTGAATTAATCGGACCAGTCGACTTATTCGACGATCCTGCATTCGACCCTACCCGTGAACAAGCTGCTAAAATTGCAACTTACATCAGAAGACACGGTCCATTCGAACCTCACAGATTACCTGCTGAAGAAATGGAATACACATCACTTCCTGGTGTAATGGAAAAATTAGAATCCAGATTCGAAGACATGGATGAATAAATTTAAAGAGATTAATCCATCTCTTCTTTTTTTTTACTTTTTTTTTACATTAATGAGAACGTTTTATAAGGCAAATAAATAATGTTGTCTTTTTTTTCAATGATTTTTGTTGTATTGGATATTATTATTCCATGAGTTGAGTTATAACGATTCATAGCAGTTGTGACTTGTCGTTTTGTCTTGTTTCCATGACCTACTTCAATAGGTATTGGATTTTCAAATCCTTTTCTAATTAAAAAGTCAACCCCTCCTTTTCGTGGATCAAAAAAGATGTCAAAGTCAAAATACTCTTCATTATTTTTTAAATTAAATAATCCTGATGCAACAAGATTTTCCAATAAGATTCCTTCATATTCATCTTGATTCATAGGAGAAAATCCCCAATTAGTGTTTATTGCATGCCTTAAACTTGGTGTTGCAAAATAATATTGCCATGACTTTTTAACTCTTGCATTAGGTCCTGAGTAGGGTTCATAATGGAATATCAAATGTGTTTTTTCGAGTAATCCTAAAATTGTATTTACTGTACTTGGAGATGATTTTATCAAATCAGCTAAGGTGTTTTGAGATATTTCTCCAGGTACCTTTTGTGCTAAAAATTTCAATAGTCTGTAGGCGTATTCTTCACTGTTCTGGTTGATATTCTGCAGAGTTTTTAAATCTTTAGTGATGATGCTGTCTATTGAATAAAGCAATTTTTTCTGGCTAATCCTGTAATTTTTATCGTGTATCACTGATGGAAAACCTCCATATTTAAAATAATTATTCCATTCTTGAGATGTATATTCAATTAAATTTAATAAATCCGTGTTTATTGTCTGTTCTAATTGTTTTGATGAATCTATTTCACCATTAAATATTAAATTCACTAATTCATTGGTTATATTATTAGTTTCATAATTGAATTTCAGTTTTAAATGTTGGGAATAATTTAAAGGATTAATTGGATATCTAAGCATTCTTCTTGCTGCTTCGGCATGATACTCTAAATTAATGGCTGAAGATCCGGTAAAAATCATGAATATTCTTTTTGTTTTGTCATATATTATTTTTCCTGCCAGCGACCAGTCATTGTCAAAGTGTGATTCATCAATCAGTAAAAAAATTTCTTTATCAAGTGTCATCAGGCTGCTTTGATGCATTTCATTTATGAATTGTTCAACAGTTTCTAGGACATTACATTTTATGATTTTATTCAATGTCTCGCAGGAAATGTATAAAATTTGATTTGCAGGAATCTGTTTTTTTTTTAAAAGATAATCATATGTTTGATATAAAATAGTGGTTTTTCCAACACCCCGTAATCCTGGCAGTACAATATATCTATTCATATTGTCTTCATTTAAGAAATCATCAATATGTTCTGTTATTATTTCAAAATCTGTTCTATGATTGAATTTTTTATTTTTGTAGCTGAGTTCTTCGTTTAAAACTGAAGGCATATTGCTAATCTGATTTTGGATGTAGCTGTGTAGTGTATTTTTGTCTTCTGAATCCATTTTTCTCACCATTATTTTATATATTGAATATTTATATTTAAATAATTATTCGTTACAGCGAATGATTATATATAAATGATTATTTTTTATGGCAAGTAATAATTGTAAAACTGCTTGAATTGATGGTCATTCTAATGCCGTCAACTTCAACATAGTAATTTTTACCTTCTTTTGTAACTGTTGAATCTTCCTTTTGTAATTTGGAAATGCAGTAACTCACAGGTTCATCTTCAATTCCCAAATTCCTCTGAATTCTTTCAACGCCCATTTCTGTGGTATGTATTTTGTCAATATTTTTAATAAGGACTTCCTTGTGCATTTCAATCACCTATTTTTGCATCTCAATCAATGTCATGATTAGTTATTTATATATTACTCGCCTATTAATTAATATGTCATTTTTAAAATTCATTCTTAAAAATCCATTCAGGAGAAAGACCAGTGCAATACTCTCCATTGTCGGAATAGCAATAGGTATCATTGTAATCGTTGCTCTTGGTGGAATCACTGATGGGTTGGTAAACACATTTGAAGATACGATTCATGCGGGGGGTGCTGATTTTCAAATTTCCGGAAAGGAAACAGGAGACTCTGCATACGGAACCAACACCATCGATGCAAACTGGACAGACAAGATAGCTAATGTTTCAGGTGTTGAGGAAGCCTATCCGATTTATGTTGTCCTGACCTCTGTTGGGGACGACTATATGAATACGCTGATTGGAATAGATCCGAACGGCACAACACTGGCTGATATATCAATGAAAGAAGGTAGAATCTTTGAGAGTAATGCATCTGAAGCTATTCTTGGGGAAATTTACGCTGATGACAACAATTATTCCCTTGGGGACAACATTGAAATTGACGGCGAAGACTTTGAAGTGGTTGGAATCTATGAAACCGGAGACTCCAATATGGCAGGAGGGGTATTTACATCCATTTCAAAAGTTGGAGATCTGATGGATGATGAGGATTCAATCTCAAACATATATGTGAAGGTTGAAAAAGGAGCTGACGCTCAGGAAGTGGCTGACAGGATTGATGAAAAGTATGGTGACAATATAACAACAATAACTTCAGTCATGGAAATGGAGCAGATGGCCGACATGTTGAACATGCTTCAGGCATCCACATGGGCAATATCACTTCTTGCAATCATTGTTGGAGGGCTTGGAATAATTAACACAATGTTAATGTCAGTGTTTGAGAGAACCCGTGAGATAGGAGTTTTAAAGGCTGTCGGATGGTCAAACAGGAAAATATTGACAATGATTGTCGGTGAATCATTGGTGATTACAATAGTATCTGCTATTATCGGATCACTGATAGGATTTTTGGCATGCACACTTTTAGGTCCTCAAATGGGAATTGAACCTCTTTTCACTCCAGAAATTTTCATTCAGGCATTTGCAATAGCCATTGTGGTTGGAATAATTGGTGGAATCTATCCTGCAATCAAGGCGATGAAACTGCCTCCGACAGAGGCATTGAGGTATGAGTGAGTTGATTATATGAATGCAGTAGAGATGAAAAACGTTTATAAAAGCTATGAAAATGGAAATATCAAGGCGTTGAATGGTATTGATCTCACAATTGCTGAAGGCGAGTTCGTATCAATCATTGGCCCATCAGGTTCTGGAAAATCCACATTGTTGAATATGCTTGGTGCATTGGACATTCCGGATTCAGGAAGCATTAATGTTGCAGGTCAGGATTTGACCACTTCAAAAAAGCTGAATGAATTCAGGGCAGAAAAAATTGGCTTCATTTTCCAATTGCATAATCTCATTCCAAACATTTCAGTAGTAGAAAACATTGAAATTCCGATGTTTACTCAGAAATTGTCTTCAAAAGAGATGAGAAGCAGTGCCTTGAAATTGCTGGATGATGTTGGCCTTAAAGACAAGGCAGATATCATGCCGAACAAGTTGTCCGGCGGTGAACGTCAGAGGGTAGCAATTGCCCGTGCACTTGCAAATAATCCATCAATAATATTGGCAGATGAACCAACAGGGTCACTAGATTCAAAGACAAGTAGCAAAATCCTTAAGCAACTAATTGATTTGCATGAAGATAAAAATGTAACATTGATTATTGTAACTCATGATATGGATGTGGCCAAGCTTGCAGACAGAGTTATCGAAGTTTTGGATGGTGAGATAATATCTGCAGGTGATGATTCATTGATAAATAGTAAAATTGATGTTTAACATTTCAATTTTACTCATTCCTTTTTTTGAATATTTTACTTTCCAGATATGTTTAGATTATGGTTTAATTTTGGCTTTTTCAAATGTTTTTCATGTAAATTTATACGGAAACATTACTGGTAAAAAAGACACACTCCAAAATCCCATATCTGTAACAAACTATCACAACGCCCTTGCAAAGAAATCAACACAGGATTAAAAAAATTATACAAAAACAAACTAATCAGATACAAGAAAACAAATCATGGGGGTGATGTTTTTCTAAACATTCATGAAAAATCAAAAATCGAAAAAGAAATACAACAT
>CAZQWN010000140.1:0-4381 GCA_964596915.1 uncultured Methanobrevibacter sp. | reverse complement strand
GTGGACTATTTGCCCTGTGCAGAAGCTTGATGCATCAGATGCAAAGTAGATTGCAATTCCATCAAGTTCGCCAGGTTTTCCCCATCTTTCCATTGGGCAGTATGCCTGAATTACTTGGTCGAAACTATCATCAGATTTCAGGTCAGCAGTTAATTCAGATTCGAAGTATGCAGGACCTATGGCATTTACAGTAATGTTGTATGGTGCCCATTCAGCTGCTAAAAGTTTGGTTAAGTTTAAAACTCCTCCTTTAGCGGCAACATATCCTGCAAGGCCACCGTTTTTGATAGCTACTGTTGAATGGATTGAACCCATATTGATGATTTTTCCGTAGTTCTGTTTTACCATGTATTCTCCGGCAGCTTTACAGCAGTAGTAAACACCGGTTAAGTCAATGGCAATGTCCATATCCCATTCTTTTGGGTCCTGTTCCACTACAGGTCCGATGTATCCTCTTCCTGCACAGTTTACCAAAATGTCAATTCTTCCGTAGGTGTCTATAATGTTTTTCATTGATTCTGCTACATTGTCATAGTTTGTAACGTCGGTAACTTCATATGAACTTTCAATTCCATATTTTTCTTTGAGTGTTTCAACATTTTCTTTTAGTCTGTCTTCACGTCTTGCAAGCAAAACCACTTTTGCGCCTTGGTCGGCGTATGCTTCAGCTATTTGAAATCCTAATCCTGAAGATCCTCCTGTAATTACTGCTATTTTGTCTTTTATATCGAAATGATTTTTCATTTTTATCATGCTCCTCTATTTTTTTTCCAATAGTGTCCCATGAATCAGAGAAGTTATTGGTAATAAATAGTTTATTCCTTTTTATTTATATATGTATTGATTAATCAATCAATAAATTAATTTTATAAAAATATATATTATTCCCTCTATGGCTGATAGATTGGCAAGGTGTAATAATAGTGTTTTTAAACGGTTTTCTATGATTATTTTGTTTTAAACAAAATCATATGATAATTTATTGATTTTTGGTTCATTCTGGCAAAGTTGAAAATTTATGGCTTCATATTTTTTAAACAAGAAATAAAACATTATTATAATTATCGAAGTAATTTTAATAATATACAGAAAAAACGATAAATGGACATTATTTGATATTCAATTTAATTGAATATATGGATGTTTTAATTAATAAGTTGATGATATGATTAAAAATTATAATCTCTTCCTTAAATTTAAAACAACCTTTAAAAAAATTCCTCATATTCAAACAAAGATACACTGGAAAACCATTACATCACCATTAAACGGCATTGCAGACAAATATTGCAATTACGCCAGTAAAAATATCGATTTAAAATTAAATATTGAGTTCATAGAACATTACGTCCTAAAAACAAATCTGTCATGTAGAAGATGCTGCTGAAGCAGTGGACATAAAATTAAGTGATGATGAGATAAAAACAATGGAAGAACTTGTTGATAATGCAAATGTCAATGCAAGAAGAAATGGGAAAAAGAAATGAAATAATTTCTTTTTCTATTTTTTTTAAATACAAAATTAAGCTGCTGTAATTTCAATTGAGAATGTCATTGATTCAATTGTTTTACTTTCTCCGGATTTAATGGTGTGGATTGGTGATCCAAGTAGAATAAGGTTGTTATTGACTTCTCTGATTTTGTTGTCAGCCACTTCCTGCATATGAGTTCCTTCATAGGTAAATCCTGCATCAGAGTCTCCTTCCAAGTTGTATGAAATTTCTTCGCCGCTTTTTTTGTTTGTTGCTTTTATTTTCAATATCATAATTTTCACCTCACATTTTATTATACTTTAATTTGTCGGTCAACATTTTTAAGTGATGCGGTTTAAATTTAAGAATATGGAAATTCCATTATATTTTTACTTAGCCTATAACGATTTAGACAGATTATCTCCAGGTAGTGAGGATACAACCTTAAAAGCAATAGATAAAATTGGCATTGATGATAATGGAATGTTGAACATATTGGATATCGGTTGCGGTGTAGGTTCTTCAACTATACTTCTTGCAAACTACTTTAAAAATGCAGAAGTTGAAGCTATTGACTTATTTAAACATTATTTGGAGGTTTTGCATGAAAAGATTTCCAAAAATGATTTGGTGTCAAGGGTATTTGCTCACAAAATGGACATGAATGACCTTGATTTTGCAAATGAGGATTTTGACATTGTTTTTGCCGAAGCATCAGCGGAAATAATTGGATTTAAGAGAGCCTTAAAAGAATGGAAGAGACTGTTGAAACCTGAAGGATATTTAATCATTTCTGACGTATCATGGATTCAAAAACCATCTTCAAATAGTGTCAAATTCTGGAAAAACATCTATGATGAAGTGGATTCGATTGAAAACAAAATCAGACAAATTAAAAATGAGGGTTATGAGTTCATCGACTATGTTATTGTCCCAAAAGAGGATTGGAACAGTTACTATAACAAATTGGAAAAAAATTTAAATAAATTGAGCGGGGATAAATCTGCAAAAGATTTTGTAGGGCAAATTAAAAAAGAAATTAATCATTACAGACAAAACAGTGATGATTACAGCTATGTATTTTACATAATGTGGAAGTGTTGAAGTGGAATATATTAAACCCGGAAACTCAAATTAAAAGGTAAGTCGTGTTTGTAGGGGTTGGGATTTGGTGATTCAAAAAATGGATTGCATACATTGACATTGTCTGAAAAAGAATCATTGGAAATTATTAAAAATGGATTGGACAATGGAATTAACTTTCATTTACTCGTTTTTACCAAAAATCAGCTCATCAATTATATCCATATCCAAATTCTCTTCAACAATCTCCGCTAATCTGTTTATGGAATAATCTTTTTGAGTTTTGTATGGATCTTCACAGTATCTTGCTTCAAGACCTTTTTTAACTCTTAAATAGTTTAAAAATTCCCTTCTGAAATTATAGTTATGGAAAATTCCATGGAAGTATGTTGCAAAGGCATTGCCGTTGCTTGCTCCATCGATTTTACCGTCATCGTTATTTCCCTGTCCTTTTTTAATGTTCAATAAGGGGGATGATGAATTTAATTCAGTTGTTCCCTCATGGATTTCATAACCTGTGACTTCTTCACCTGCAATGTCTTTGAATATTTCACCTGCAATGCCGTTTAAATCTTCAGGAATTGTTGCAGTGGATTGGGTAACTATTTTTTCTGCTCTTGAAAAGCTTGATTCGATATCCAAAAGACCAAGGCCTTCTAAAGTACCATGCTTTGATTCATGTTTGTCCTCGTCATATATGATATTTCCTAGAATCTGCAAACCTCCACAGATTCCTACAATTGGAATTTCACTAGATTTTTCAATAATCTTATCTGCAAGACCGCTTTCACGAAGAGCAAACATATCCTCTGTTGAGTTACGTGTTCCGGGAATCAGAATTGCATCCACATCACCGATTTCATCGTTAATACCAATCATCTTAAGTGCAACATCATCCTCGTATTCAAACGGATCTATATCTGTGAAATTGGCTATTTTAGGCAAGCGAACAACTCCGATGGTAATGTCCTTGTCCTCTGCAAACACGTGTGTTGTCAGGGATGCTGAATCCTCTTCAGGCAATTTCAATGTTTCGTCATATGGTAAAACTCCCAGTACCGGTTCGCCAGTTATTTCTTCGATTCTGTCAAGGCCGGGTTTCAGGATATCAAGGTTGCCTCTGAATTTATTAATTACAGTGGCTTTCAGTCTTGACCTGTCATAATCATCCAAAAGCACATATGTTCCGGCAATTGCAGCAAACACTCCTCCCATTTCGATATCAGCTATTAAAATGACATTGGCATCGGCCATATGGGCTATTTCCATATTTGCAATATCCTGCTTTCTCATATTGATTTCCGCCGGAGAACCCGCACCTTCAATAATGATGATGTCATAATCTTGTGACAGGATTTCAAAACTTTCTCTGATTGCATTTAGTGCGGTATCATGGTATTTGTGCTGGTAATCATAGAAATTCATGTCGCCGATGGATTTTCCCTGAATAATCACGTTTGATGTGAAATCTCCTTTGGGTTTTAATAAAACCGGATTCATGTGTATGCTTGGTTCAATCATTGCTGCTTCGGCCTGTAGCATTTGAGCTATTCCAATTTCTCCGTTTTCTTTTGTTGTATATGAATTTAAAGACATATTTTGGGATTTGAAAGGAGCTACATTATATCCTCTGTTTTTATATATTCTGCATAATGCCGCTACAAGCATACTTTTTCCGGCGTTTGAGGAGGTTCCCTGAACCATGATACATTTTGTCATGGTTGAATATATTTAGTTAATGTTATAAATAATTTAAAAATGAGTTAAAATTAAGAGGAAAATCAATATTGTGTAATGTACTTGTTTGATCTTAATTTTTAATTTCA
>CAZQWN010000139.1:0-4410 GCA_964596915.1 uncultured Methanobrevibacter sp. | reverse complement strand
CATTTTTCAGTTGTAACCAATTCAAAAGGCATTGGTACGTTGAAACTGGATAAGGATGCCGGAAATTATACTGTTAACTGTACTTATGGTGGAAATGATAAATACGCTGGAAATAGCACATCTAAAAAATTGACAATTGAGGAAGGTGTTGTTGAAACACCAGTTTATGAGCAGTCATCTTCACAAGAATCTTCACAGGAATCTTCATATCCATCTGGGTTGACTGATGAGGAAATTGATGCTTATATCCAAAGGGATTTGAATGAGCGTGCAAAAAATGGTGTTGATGGCTCGTATGATTATGAAGGTGCAAAGGATTTCTATAGAAATGTTCCTCCAACAGGAATGGTATAAATTTAGCTACATTGTAGCTATTTTTATTTTTTCTTTATTTTGAATTGTTGTGTTTTGGTTGTGCCTTGTTTACATTAACTGTAACTATTTTAAATTTTAAAGCTTATTTTTAATGTGGATATATATCCAGTAGGTATTGTATATAATTTTCAGAATTTCAAGTGTCATTGTTCTTTTTAGTTTTATATTTCAATTAAATTAACGATCGACATTTTTTAATATGGGGTTATATATAAATTGTATTGATTATGTTAAATTGTCTTCAGTTGGTAAAATTGTTGTAATTTAGTAAAATTGCTGTCGGTAGGTTTTTATAATGTCAAATAAATCCGAAATTCAATCATTTTATAAGTATTTAATATTAAATGGGTATTATTTTAACAAAAATTTAATAGAAAATTATCTTTTATCTTTAAAAGTAAAACCTTTTGAAATATTAACTGGAAATTCTGGTACTGGAAAAACAAAGTTATCTCAATTATTTGCTCAATTTACTGATGGAAAATATCATGAAAACTCTTCAAAATCTGGATTCTTAACTGTTAAAGCTAAGACAAATTATTCTTCTTGGGCTAATATGGGATGGACACTTTCAAAAGATGATTTCGAAAAAATTTTACCTCTTAGAAATTGTGAAATAGAATTTGACATGTTAGTTGATGATATTCCTGCTCGTGGAAAGATCGACGTTGGCGTTCAATTGTATTACACAAGTGAAATCCTAAAAAAATATTTTAAAGAATTGAATGAGAAGGATGATAAGTCATTTGTCGAAATGTTTGTTAATTGTAAAGATATTCAAAAAATATTGTCTGATTATGAACTCACAAATGGTTCAATTAGTATTACTCAAAAATCTAATAAAACTGCAATAAATGATAGACAATGGACTATGAGTAACGTAATTTTTAATTATTTGCCATTTAAAAAAGGTTATGTAAAATGTAATGTGGTCATTAATGATATTCGCTCTGAAGCTAGATTTAGAATAATTCCGAGATTATCTTTCAAGAAAAATCCAAAATTACAAGAATACCTTCGTGAAAATATTAATAAGGATGTTAATGTCGAACTTAAAATAAATAGTTTTGATTTTGATAGTTTCAAACCAGAATTTGATTGTAATAAATCAATGGATGATGAAACTAATTTAAATGAATTTAGTGAAGATTTATCAAAATATATTATTGTCCCTGTTGGTGCTAATTGGACGGATAATACAAATATAATAGGATATTATAATGCAATTACAGACGACTATCAGTCTACTCCCGCATTTGAGTTAATTAAACAGGCCAAAAAAGATCCAAATAATCCTTATTTTCTTATTTTGGATGAAATGAATTTATCTCATGTTGAAAGATATTTTGCAGATTTTTTATCCGCCATTGAAAGTGGTGAAGAAATTCCATTGTATGGTGAAGATAAAACATTAAAACTTCCAGATAATCTTTTTATAATTGGCACTGTTAATGTTGATGAAACAACTTACATGTTTTCACCAAAAGTTCTAGACAGGGCTAATACTATTGAATTTGATACATTGCAAGCATGGGAGTATATGGTGTCTGACCAAAATTCAGATGATTTTGAGGGGGATATTGAATATTTACAATCTCCATTGGTTGATTCAGATATCTCTAAATTGAATGTCCAAGAATTAAAAGAAATTTTCGATGAAATCTTTTATAATGGGGATAATTTATGGGATACATTGGCAATGGAGCTCACTGCATTTCAAGAAACACTTAAAGGGTCTGGTTTTGACTTCGGTTTCAGGGTGATCAATGAAATTTTAAGATTCATGGTTGTTGCATGGAGATATGAAAACTCTCCAAGTGAATGGAATAACTGGGAGAGATATTTTGATGCACAAATCAAACAGAAAATCCTTCCAAAATTACACGGTTCTGAAAAAGCAATTGGTAATGTCTTAACTAATTTATTCAATATCTGTCTGGTTGAGAGAAACAATAATGAAAATCCTAGAAATTTTGACATTAACGAAAAAGATTGCAGATATTATACTTCAGCAGTAAAACTTCAAAACATGTCCAAAGTATTGTCTGACCAGAGATATGTTTCATTTATTAATTAGAGATTTAAATGATTGAACAAAAAGTTATTATTCATTTAACTGATGAGAATTCAAATGAATTTGGAGTTTTAAGTGTCAGTTCTATTGATTATTCTTCTGAAGAGGAATCTAACATTAACATTTCAAATTCTTTAACGTTAATTAACATTCCTTTAGTTGATGAACCGGACAATTTTACTCCAATTCAATACTGGCGAAATCCAACTTCCAATTTTGCCAATCTAATGTTTTTAGAGGAAACTGAATATCAAATATTATTCGAATCCAAGGATGTTAATGCTACATATAATGTTTTATATTCTCTAACAAAAATAAATAACAATCATTTTAAGGAATTCAGATTTGATTTGGGAGATAATAACAAATATAAGATTGCAGGAACACTAAACTTCAGAAGTTATGTCGGTAAATCATTTTTGGATGTTAAAAAAGATGGAATTAATTCAATTAAAATTCCAATTGAAGTTCGGTCTAAAAAGATAGATTATTTCAACCAATATTCTTCAATGATCGCTGATTTATCGCAGCAGGCACTAAGCCTAATATTTGAAGTTAATTCTCCATTGTATCAAGAATTTGAACTGGATTTACGAGAAAAAGAGACATTATATGAAGATTTCATGTTTTTAGAATATCTGTTCAGGCAGGATAATCTTCCGTCAATATTTGAATATTTGTCCAAAAATTTACATTCTCAACTTAAAAATCATATTGAAACAGTTCCAATTTCTTTTGCTTCAAATGTTAATCAAAATACTCTAAAAAATATTGTAACAAAACCGAATAAGCTATTTAAAACGGATTCTGATTTGGAAATTTCTAAAAAGTTAAATGGTTATCTTCCATATGAAATAGAGCAGATAAAACATGAAGATGTCATTGACATTCCTGAAAATAGGTTTTTCAAATACTTTTTAGAGCTGATTCAAGGTTTGGTTGAAAAATTGCTCTTTAATTCAAAAGAAGGATACATTAACGATAAGCTATTGTATTTTAGAGATGAAATTGAGTATTATTTGTCAAACAAGTTCTTCAATCACATTTCTACAATGGATTATGTTCCATTTAACTCACAGATTCTGCAGAAAAAGGAAGGTTATAGGGAAATTTTCCACTACTTTTTAATGCTTGAATTTTCATTCCGCTTAAGCTGGAATGAAGTCAATGATCAATTTAAGGGCTTTGAGAAAAAGCTATCAGAATTGTATGAATATTGGTGTTATTTCAAACTTCTGAAAGTTTTAAATGATTTGAGCATTAATAAAATAAACTTTGAAGAGGTCTTTGAAATTAATAATGATAATTGGTCAATATCTATTAAAAGAGGAGTAAAATCAGTTAAACACTTTAAATTGAATTTATATGGTCAAGATATTAAAATTGATTTGTTTTACAATTTAAGGTTTTCAGATAAATCACAGTTCAGGTCATATTCACTTGCTTTCAGACCGGACTATACGTTGCTTGTTACAATTGAAGGTGAAACTCACTATATTCATTTTGATGCGAAATATAGATCAGAACTAGAAATTGGTAATTTCTATTCAAAAATTAAAACTAGTGATGAATTGGATAAAGAAATAGACAAAAGGGATTCTGAAGAGGAAAAAGATTACATTTTCAAAGATGGAGACATTTACAAAATGCACACTTATAAGGATTCAATTTTAAAAACTGAAGGTTCTTACGTTCTATATCCGGGAAGTATAACAAAAAGGTTTGGGGAATCTGATTTGATAATTCCGTCTGTAGGAGCATTTTCTTTAACTCCTGGAAATGATGATGTAGAAGAGGACAATTTGGAAGTTTTTATTAAGGAAGTTCTTAAAACGCTTTTGTTTAATCATGGATTGATTAAATATGAATTCAAAAGTGTTGGCTATTAATTAATGTAATTTTTAACCAAATGATATAGTATTTAAAATACTGTTCGGTGATGAAAATAATGAGACAAGCTA
>CAZQWN010000138.1:0-4413 GCA_964596915.1 uncultured Methanobrevibacter sp. | reverse complement strand
GAAGCTATGAGGGAAATTTCTGGAAGATTAGAAGAAATGCCTGGGGAAGAAGGTTACCCTGCATACTTAGCATCCAGATTAGCTCAATTCTATGAAAGAGCTGGAAGAGTAGAAACTATCGGTTCACAACCACATGTAGCATCTATTTCTGTAGTTGGTGCAGTATCACCTCCTGGTGGGGACTTATCCGAACCAGTTACTCAAAACACATTACGTATCTGTAAAGTGTTCTGGGCATTAGATGCATCCCTTGCGGATAAACGTCACTTCCCTTCAATTGACTGGTTACAAAGTTACTCATTATACGTAGACAGTATCGAAGGATGGTGGGCTGAAAACGTAGCAGCAGATTGGAGAGCAACTCGTGACCAAGCTATGGGATTATTACAAAAAGAATCCGAATTACAAGAAATTGTACAATTAGTTGGTCCTGATGCATTACCAGAAACTGACCAAGCTACTTTAGAAACTACACGTATGTTAAGAGAAGATTTCTTACAACAAAATGCATTTGATGATGTAGATACATACTGTGCACCAGATAAACAGTACAAAATGTTAAAAACCATTTTATTATTCTACAAAGAATCTCTTGCAGCTGTTAACAGAGGAGTTCCAATCGCAAACATTGTAGCTTTACCTGTTAAAGAAGAAATTGGTAAAATGAAATACATACCACAAGAAGAATTTGATGCAAAAGTTGCAGATATTCAAGCAGCAATTACTAAACAATGCAGTGAGGCTTAAAAATGAATACAAATATTAAAACTAGAGAATATACTACTGTATCTGAAGTCTCAGGTCCTTTAATGGTTGTTGAAGGAGTAGAAGGCGTTGGTTACAATGAAATTGTAGATATTGAAACACCAACTGGTGAAAAAAGAAGTGGACAAGTTCTTGAAGTAACTAAAGATGTTGCTGTTATCCAAGTGTTCGAAGGAACAAATGATTTAAACACTAAAGATACTAAAACCAGATTCACTGGTCAAACCGCAAAAATTGGTGTTTCCAGAGACATGATGGGACGTATTTTCAACGGTATCGGTAAACCTATTGATGGTGGTCCAGAAATTATCCCTGATGAAGAATTAGATATTAACGGGTCTCCTATGAACCCTGCTTCCCGTGAATTCCCAGAAGAATTTATTCAAACTGGTATCTCTACCATTGACGGAATGAACACATTAGTAAGAGGACAAAAACTTCCTATTTTCTCAGGATCTGGTTTGCCTCACAACGATTTGGCTGTACAAATTGCAAGACAAGCTAAAGTATTAGGTGCTGACGACGAGTTTGCAGTAATTTTCGCAGCTATGGGTATTACAAACGAAGAAGCAAACTTCTTTATGAGAGACTTCGAACGTACTGGAGCATTAGAAAAATTAACAGTATTCATGAACTTAGCAGACGACCCTGCTATTGAAAGAATCTTAACTCCAAAAATGGCTTTAACTACTGCTGAATATTATGCATTTACCTTAGGTATGCAAGTATTAGTTATCTTAACAGATATGACTAACTACTGTGAAGCTTTAAGGGAAATTTCCGCAGCTAGGGAAGAAGTACCTGGAAGAAGAGGTTACCCTGGTTACATGTACACTGACCTCGCAGGTATCTATGAAAGAGCAGGACGTATCGACGGTAAAGAAGGTTCCATTACTCAAATGCCTATCTTAGTCATGCCTCAAGACGATATTACTCACCCAATTCCTGACTTAACAGGTTATATTACTGAAGGACAGATTGTATTAAGTAGGGAAATCTCAAGGAAAGGTATTTACCCTCCTGTAGACGTACTTCCTTCACTTTCTCGTTTGATGAGTGGTGGTATAGGTGGAGACAAAACTAGGGATGACCATAGTGGTGTATCTGACCAACTTTATTCCGCTTACGCAGAAGGTCGTGAATTAAGAGACTTAGTAGCGGTTGTAGGGGAAGAAGCACTTACTGAAAGGGATCAAAAATTCTTAGAATTTGCTCAAGCATTTGAAGATCAATTCATTACTCAAAGTAAAGACGAAGACAGAACAATCTTTGAAACTTTAGATCTCGGTTGGAGTTTACTCAAAATCTTACCTAAAACAGAACTCAAAAGGGTTAAAGAAGAATTTGTTGAACAATACCTTCCAAAAGATGACTAATCTCATTACAGTAATGTAGGTGATTAAATGGCACAAGATATTATAGATGGAATTAATCCAACTCGTATGGAATTATTATCCCTTAAAAACAGGACTAAACTTGCTGTAAAAGGGCATGGTTTACTTAAAGAGAAAAGGGATGCTTTAATTAAAGAGTTTTTTGATATCTTGGATCGTGTCAAAGGTATTCGTGAAAACGCAGAAAAAAGTCTAAAAGAAGCAAATGATGCTTTACTTGAAGCTCAAATTGCAATGGGTGACTTGGCTGTTAGAAAAGCAGCATTATCTGTTAAAGAATCTATTGATGTTGAAATTACTTCAAGAAGTGTTATGGGTGTGCCAGTACCTGTAACTGATGTCAAAATGGAAGAAAGATCCATTATTGATAGGGGTTACGGATTTTCTGACACCACTATTCAATTAGATGAAGCTGCTAAGAAATATGAGGAATCTATTAAGTACTTAATCGAGCTGGGTGAGGTAGAAAAAACAATTTTCTTACTCGCTGAAGAAATCGAAGCTACTAAACGTAGAGTAAATGCTTTGGAACATATTATGATTCCAAGATTCCAAAATACTGAAAAGTATATTGATATGAGACTCCAAGAAATGGAAAGGGAAAACTTCGTTAGATTGAAAATGATTAGATCTACTATTGAGAAAAATGAAAAAGCTGCTGCGGCAGCTGCTGAAGCTGAAAATGCTGAAGCATAAATTTTTCTTTATTCTTCTCATTTTCTTCTATTTTTTATTATTTTTTTAATTTAAAGATTATAAATAGTTTATTTTTAAAAAAACATTTTATAATTCAATTACTGTAAAAATTTAATTTTCTAGAAATTTTCAGAAAATGGTGTAAAAATGAAAAGAGATCCAATTGACCAATTTATGAAAGACCCGGACAATAAGGCTAAATTATTTATCTGGATTACTCGTGCAATGGTTTTAACTACTTTTATGATTACAATTGGAGTAATATTATTTATTATTCATCTAGTTGGTCTTTTATAGCAATGCTATTTACCTTTTCACTAGCTGATTTTACTTTTTCATATAATTTTTCAAAATCTTCATCATAATCAATTATTGTAAGAAGAGGTTCTGATTTTTCAGTGATTGTGCCTATGTGAGGCAGGTCATAAATGTTGTCCAAATCTATTTTCTGATATTTCATTCGTGTTGGTGAATAAACAATTTTTTTGTAAGAATAATATTTTGCTTCTGGAATTTCTATTAATTTTCCTTGACATGCCTTGATGTGTGCATCCAGCATGTTGATTCCAAATGACTTTTCCACACATTCAAATGTTCCCTGAAGACGGGGGTTAATCTCAATTACATACAATCCGTTTTCATTCAGGATATAGTCAACACCATTTGATCCTATTAAATTAAATTTACGCGCCAAATTCTCAGAGGTTTCACTTATTGTTTCATTGAGTTTATCCGTATCATTAACATCTGCCATGACGGACCTGGATGTTAAAGGCAGTATGTTTCCGATATATATGAAACTGTCACTAATTCCAAAGTCATGTTCTGTCAGCAATCTTGTGTTGACAATTGTTTTTGCATCACTTTTTGTTGCAAGAACTGATGAACTCAAACTGATTCCCTTCACATATTCCTGCATGATGAAATCACCGTCATTTAATTCAATGGGGATATCATTATCTAAAAGTTTTATGTCATACCCTCCACTTCCGTGAGTGGGTTTTAAAATAAATTGTTTGTCTGTGTAATTTTTTTTAATTTCTATAGCTTCATCTACATCAGTTACACTAAAAGTCATGGGTGTTAAAAATTCATCCTTGATTTCCTTGTAAAATTCATATTTGTTTTCAATGTTCTTGATGTCTCTGTTGCCAAGAATCTTTTTTTTATATTTGTTTGGAAAATCTGATGTGGAGATTCCGGAAATTGGTATGATGCAGTCAACTTCATCTAGATAATCCTTGGATATTTCCAGGATTTCACTGCTGTCGAAATTATCTTCAAAAATTCCACAGCTTTCCCCGTCACTTTCATTTAATATTATTTTCTGGTTTTTAATCTTCGGAGTGTCTGAAGTTGAAAAGTAGCTGGTAGAATATACTTCAAAATCAAGTTTCAATGCACTGTTAAGCATACTTCTTGTATCAATTCCAATAAGCAATAGCTTTTTCATAAAATATCAATAAAAACAGTTAGTTAGAAATAGTCCCGAGCGGAGTCGAACCGCCGTCTCCGGGTCCAAAGCCTAGAAGGATTACCACTACCCTACGGGACTATA
>CAZQWN010000137.1:0-4433 GCA_964596915.1 uncultured Methanobrevibacter sp. | reverse complement strand
AAGCTGCACGAGCTAATACACTTGATTTTTCTCCACTAATACCATGTCTTCCAATGGATTTTACAATACCTTCTGAAGTCATGATATCAGCAACCAACATGATGTGCCTTACATCAACACTAAGACCCTGTTCGGAAAGAGTATTTTGAGCTTCGTTAATAATAGATTGACGAGCCGCTTCAATACCCAGAACTTCACCGATTTCGTGAATGTTGTTGGTGGTTGTCCTTACATGGTCAATACCGTCAAGGTCAAGAATTTCCCTAAGGTTAGATCCTTCAGTATGAATAATCCATTCCCTGTCATCCTTACGGATAATAACTTTACCAATTCCTTTCAAACCACTGATTTGCAAATCACGAACCTTGTCTGCTAAAAGACGAAGTTCACGTATTTCAAACTTGGAATCAGATTTGTCTGATTTGGAAGACGGAATAATGATATTGTCATTATTGATTGTTGCTTTCTTGAAAGTCTTTTCAATGATAGCGTTAATCTCTTCCCTGTCAAGTCTTTTCTCTTCAATTTTCTTATTGTCCAAAACAGCTTCCACTTCCATGGTACCATAGTTAAGGTTGAAGTCAGAAAGAATATCGTTGATAGTACTTTTACCTATCTTATTTGCCAATGTTCTGACAAATTCCTCATCGTTGCGTCTTTCCTCATCAAAGTAAATATCCATGGTTGGAGTGGCAATCTCTTTTCTTGCATCAACAATCTCAATAAGTCTTGGAAGACCCAATGTTACGTTTAACTCAGTTACCCCTGCATAGTGAAAAGTACGCATAGTCATCTGGGTACCAGGTTCACCAACAGATTGTGCAGCTACTGTTCCAACAGCCTCGCCAGCTTCAACGTGAGCTCGGTCATAGGCAGCTTTTAGTCTGCGAGTCAATTCGCGTAATTCGTCATCATTTAAATCCCTATTAACGTATGCTTTAGCCAAATCATCGATATAACTATCTGGAAAAGCTATACCGAGGTTTTCTTCTTCATTAAGTTGGGCAATAACATCATTTATTTTATTTATAATCTCTTCCATAGTTACACCTACTTGCCTGACATCTCCATTTCAAGTTTGATTTCATCAATGAGTTTGTTCAAGTCAGCCGGTTTACCGAAGTCTGATTTTGCAGGGTCCACTCCATCCTCACCAAACATGGTTTGAATAACATTACCCTGGTTGTCGGTAACAAGCCCTGACGGTTTAACTTGCAAGTCTTGAAGTGCGTTTACAAGTCTTCTTTGCATGTAACCGGATTGTGCTGTACGAATCGCTGTATCTACAAGACCTTCTCTTCCACCCATTGCGTGGAAGAAGAACTCAATAGGGTCAAGACCTGATTTGTAACTTGAGTGTACAAATCCTTTCGCTTTAGCTCCTAACTCACCTTTCTTGAAGTGAGGTAAAGTTCTGTTGAGGTATCCTCTTTCGATACGTCCACCCCTAACCGCCTGTTGTCCTACACAAGCAGTAATCTGAGTAAGGTTCAACATGGATGCCCTAGCACCGGTACGGGCCATAACTACAGAGTGGTTTTCAACAGCCATCACATGGTCATACGGGTCTTCAGGGAATTGTTTACCCATAGTAAGGTAATTTTCAGCGATACTACCGGACATGTCCCTAGCTTCCCCGAGAACTTGCATGATTTTCATTTCTAAAGTCTCTTCTAAACTTCTACCAGGTAAAGCCTGGAGATATCCTTCCTCATAAGATTGAACAAGCATGTCTACTTCATCCATCTTTTTATTCAAGTGCTCATTAATACGGTCTTGAGCTTCTTGAGGAATTTCCTCATCGTTTAAGGAAGTGGTAATTCCGGTTTTCATGATTCCGCAAATTGCAAGGTCAGTGGATCTGTCCAGGAATTCCTTTGCCCTTCCAGGGCCGTATTCTTTTACGATTTTATCCAAGATTTTTCCTGAAAATGAACCGTATGCGGATTCATCAATTACACCTTGCTCAAGGATACCGTTTTTAATTACAACTGTAGCGTCTTCAGCAGGATACACTACAGGACATTTGGAAATTTCAGCACTGTAGGATAAATTCAGGTCATTAGGAAGTAATAATGAGAATAACTCCTTACCAGTCCATTTATCTCCCTTATCTTTGAATATGTAAGAGTCTTCGCCGAAATCAGGGTCATATTTCAAAATCCATTGACCTGATTTGAATGGAGGAATTGGCAAGTGGGATTTACGGATAATTTGTAAAGCCTCTTCTTCAGTGAATTCGACACCGGTTCTTGTTAAAAGGTAAGCGCCTGAAATGTGGTCGTGAATAGCTCCGATAATAGGCCCACCGAACCTTGGAGATAATATGTGTTCCTGAACACGCATTAAAGATTTTGCCTCAGCACGTGATTCATCAGTCTGGAAAACGTGCATATTCATTTCGTCCCCGTCAAAGTCAGCATTGTATGGAGGACATACGCATAAGTTTAATCTGAAAGTTTTGTAAGGCAACACTCTTACTTCATGAGCCATCATACTCATTCTGTGAAGGGAAGGCTGTCTGTTGAAGAGAACCATGTCCCCGTCTTTCAGGTGTCTTTCGACAACATAACCCGGTTCAATATTTTCCAATATGAACTCCTTGGTTTCCTCGGTGACTCTTCTTTTTGTATTGCCGTTTATTACATAGTTTGCACCAGGGTGAATATCAGGACCGTTTTCAATGTATCCTCTGATTTCATCAATGTTCCAGTCGTTTACATAGACAGGCACTGTAACTTCTTTTGCAATCATTTCAGGAACCCCGACCTCATTGATACTGATGTTAGGGTCAGGTGAGATAACTGTACGGGCTGAAAAGTTTACACGTTTACCTGAAAGGTTGGATCTGAAACGTCCTTCTTTTCCTTTTAACCTTTGGGTTAAGGTTTTGAGAGGTCTTCCTGACCTGTGTCTTGCAGGAGGAACACCACTAGCCTCATTATCAAAGTAAGTTGTAACGTGATATTGCAATAACTCCCATAAGTCTTCAACAATCAGTTGAGGAGCTCCGGCTTCCATATTTTCAAGCAAACGTTGATTGATTCTTAAAATATCCACAAGTTTGTGAGTGAGGTCGTCTTCTGACCTTTCACCGGTATCCAAAGTAATGGAAGGCCTTACTGTTACAGGAGGAACCGGAAGTACAGTCAGTACTAACCATTCAGGTCTTGCAACTTCAGAGTTCACACCCAATATGAATGCATCATCGTCAGTAATCTTTTCAAGTCTTTCCCTTACTTCAGAAGGAGTTAATTTGTAATCACCTTGACGAATGGTAACAGGTTTATCCAAAATGATAGCTTCCTGAGGTGCGCCACAGTGAGGGCAGCAGTGTTTCAAGTCCACTTCTTCGCCGTCCTCAGGCATGTTTTTCAATTCTCTTTTGGCTACCTTGTAAACCTCTTTCAATATGGAATTAATGTTTTCCTTGTTACCCATCGCATCATCGATTTTTGTTTTGAAGTATTCGATTTGCTCATCATTTAAGAGAATGCGTCCACATTCATTACAGGTGGAACGTAAAATTTTGTGGATTACATCACCAAAACCAACATGAATAACAGGTCTTGCAAGCTCAATGCTACCGAAGTGACCTTGACAATCCCCACCTTTAAATCCACAGGTCCTACAAACTAAACTAGGATCGATAATACCTAAACGAGGATCCATTAAACCTTTTTCAATAGGAAAACCATCATCCCCATAAGTATCAGGATATTCTACAGTGACAACAGACATCTTACGAATATCCTCCGGAGACATTAAACCAAAGTTAATTTGTTCAATTTTTTTAATATAATGATTTGTCATGAATTGGCTCCTTTAATTGTAATTATGCTTTGTCTCCTAAAACTAATTTAGGGAAAATACATAAACTCTTGAGTTCGTCTAATAATAATTTAAATGCGTATGAAATTTCAACAGGATAGGTCTCTACATCTCCACAGATCGGACAGTACTTTTTGTTTTTGTTTCTGTCATATACGGCCAACATACCACAGTTTTCACATACAATCGCTTCGTATTTGTCTGACTCATCAAGGAGCCTTTCTTTTAAGGTTAATGCTGCACCGTGTGCAATGAGACAGTCCCTTTCCATTTCCCCGAATCTTAAACCACCTTCACGTGCTCTACCTTCGGTAGGCTGACGGGTAAGCACTTGGACAGGACCTCTGGAACGGGCGTAAACCTTATCAGTAGTCATGTGGTGTAATTTTTGATAGTATGCCACTCCTACAAATATTTCAGCATCTATTCTTTCACCGGTTACTCCACTGTATAATGATTCACATCCTGCAGATTCGAAACCATGATTGAGCAATTGCTGTTTGATTTCGGTTTCAAGGTCCTGGTTGAATGGAGTTGCATCAACACGTTCCCCTTCAAGACATCCCGCCTTACCGGCAACCATTTCCAATACCTGACCGATA
>CAZQWN010000136.1:0-4479 GCA_964596915.1 uncultured Methanobrevibacter sp. | reverse complement strand
AAAAATAAGGATTTAATCCTTATTTTTCTTATTTTTTAAATAATAATCATTATATATTTCAACTCACAAAGTATTACCCATGAACTTGCAAAATTTGGAGATTACATCAAACAGAAGTATCAACTACAGAGACCTGCTGATTTTTTTAGTGCCTATTCTCATATTCGGACTGTATCTTTTCATTTACAATCCGGGAATTTTAACTTACGATTCATTCGCACAGATTCATCAGATTGCAAGCGGAAAATTCACAAACAGCTTTCCGTTTTTCCACACATTCATTGAGATGCTGTTTTTAAACATCACAGGCACACCTTTAAGCATGGGAGTTTTACAGATACTTGTATTTTCCGCAATATGGACAGTAATCTGCAAGTATCACCGTGACGATGCAAGTGAAAGCAGCAATAAGTTCACTTTTCAATTTATAGTTACATTAATAATCTGTCTGATTCCAATAAATGCTGTTTATTCAGTCACATTATGGCCGCAAATACTTTTCAGTTATGCACTGCTATTCTTAAGCTTTTTAATTAAGGTATTAATTGACAAGGACGGTGAGATGAGCTTAAGGTTTGCAGTTATTCTTGCTGTGACAATAGCAGTCACCTCACAGTTAAGCACACTAGGAATATATATCGCAATAGTGACACTGATTGTGATTTTAGCTTATCTGTATCTTAAAAACAGAAATGAAAGCAGAACATTCCTGCTTCTTCCGGCACTTACAATAGTGCTGATACTGATAATCGGATCACTGAGCCTTGCATACACAGTTGAAGATTCACACTCAACCAGCAGTTTTGGCGGCAACCCTCTGGTTTGGAGCGTTTTGAGAGGTGATGACTGGAGCGGACAGGCATATTATCTCACCAATGATGGAGATTTCCTTAAACAGGCGCAGAACAAATTCTACACAGAAAACAACATTACGCAAAATGCAGACTATGAAAAGCTGACTTCAGCAAATTACGGAAAGGGAAACTATGGTATGATAAATTCATTTGCAGTTTACTTTAAGGACCACACCCTTACAGACACTTTGTTTTTAAGCCCTGCTCTTTACATGTATCTGGCAATTATCCTTTTAGTAGCCATTCAGATGATAACCAAATCAAAGGAGATGTATCTGGTTTATGTTCCAAACCTGATAAACATCATTGGAGTATTCATGACAACCTCTTTAACTGAAAACAGGTTCCTTTATCCGAATCTGCTTGTATTTTATCTGCTGGTTATAATTTTCATAAGCATATACTTCAGAAGAGGTGCAAAATCACTGCCGATTACATTGAATACACAAAAAACCGACAAATCCGGAAACAATAATTATCAATCAAACAGCATCGTCAATGAAAATGCATATGACGTTCAAGTCGATGCAATGTCATTAAAGGAAATTGATTCAATGTTAGCTGAAAGCGATACATATGATTTAACCGGAAAAAACATCACCCCCGAATCAGACAACATTGAGAAAGACTATGACGATGAACTGATTAATGAAATTCTAAAAGAAATCGAAGAGGGTAAAAAATAACCCCCTTTTCCATCACAATTTCCAACACCAGAAATTAAATGATTATCCGAAAACAGGATTTTGTTTGGGCAAATATCACTAACGATGATTTAATTTCAAATCAACAAACTCACTATAGGTTATATAATATCACAACTGCCGATGCAAAAAATACTTTAGCTAACAACTCTCTTTCACATGATTATAAATATCCGCCATAAATTTAGATTATTTTTTTCAAAACCGCAAAATACACAAAACTTTTATTAAAATCCACAGACAAATATTAAAGCGACAGGTGAATTTAATGGATTTGATAGTGGCAAAGTTTGACGGAAATGCACTCTCTGACGGGTCCAAAATAAGGAATGCGGCAAAATCAATTGTAAAAGAACAATCAAATGGTTCAAAAATAGTGGTTATAGCTTCAGCTACAAGCAACACCACAGACGAGTTGATCAAACTCTCCGATGAGGCTGTTGGCTATTTTTTAACCGACTCACAGAAAGCTGAAATCATGTCAATGGGTGAGAGAACCAGTGCAAGACTTTTAAAATCAGCAATTGAGGCTGAAGGTGCAAAAGCTGAAGTCATTGACCCGTACAGTGATTTGTGGCCAATCATTACCGATTCCAATTTCCTTGAAGCCAAAATCGACTTGAAGGAAAGCGAGCAAAAAATTAACACCCTGAAAATTCTCCTAAACCAGGGAATCATACCTGTAATCTGCGGATTTTTGGGAAAAGGAAAATCCGGTGAAATCACAACCCTTGGCCGTGGAGGAAGTGACATTACAGCATTTCTGATTGGAAACTGCCTTGAAGCGGATGAAATCATCATCGTAAGTGACGTTGACGGAGTCATGTCAAGTGACCCCAACCAGATTAAAAAGGCAAAGCTTTTAAAGGAGATTTCCGTTGAAGAGCTTAGAAACATATCCGCAAAGGGTACAAGGCTGATTCACCCCCACGCATTAAAATACAAGACACCTGAACTTAAGGCAAAAATCATAAACGGAAAATACTGTGATTTAAAATCCCCAGGAACAGACATAATAGGTCCTTTTGTAAACACACATGAAAGAAAGGCTTCACTTTACAAGGACCCCTTATCCATAATAGCGATTGTCGGAGACTCCCTTTTAAGCAAACCCGGACTCTTAGCCAATCTTACAAAATTCATGAGCGAAAATGAACTTAACATCTACAAGGTTTCCGTTGGAGACAATTCAATCACAGTCTTTGTTGATAAAACCAACTCACAAAAAGCATATAAGGCCCTGCATGACTTTGTTTTAAAAAGCGACACATTCCATTCACTGTCAATGGGAAAGGACACCGCACACATTACACTAATCAATCTTGATGTTGTCGAAAAGCCGGGAATAATAACTGCAATAACCGAACAGCTTAGAAAAAACAATATAAAAATAATAGAAATCAACTCATCACTTACCGCAATCGTTCTTATTGTCGATTGGGCGGACGGCGAAAAGGCCTGTGATTTAATTAATGAGATTCTGTAATAATCTCATTTAGCTTTCCACTTTCCAATTTCTCTTGAAAAACCGCTTAACAAAAAAGCTTTATCAATACCATAAGTCCTGAATCTCAAGCGCCGATTCAAATTTGGCTTGTCAAAACTCTGATTAATCAAAGCCTGACGCTGAAACTCCATCGCAGTCATCGCCTTCTGCAAACCAAATCACTTTCAAGCGGATAATATCCGCAAAAACAGCAAAATTAAAAATACAAGAATGATAGAAAAATTATCTATCATTCATCTTTCCACGTTCCAATTCCTCTCTTGAAAAACCGCTTAACAAAACAGCCTTATCAATACCATCAGTTTCCTTAATCTCAAGTGCCAATTCAAATTTGCCTTGCTCAATGCCTTGCTCAAAACTCTGATTAATCAAAGCCTGACGCTGAAACTCCATCGCAGTCATCGCCTTCTGCAAACCAATCACCTCTTCAAGTAGGATAATGTCTTCAATTGTTCTTGCATATTTGTGAATTACACACCTCATTTGAAGTGTTAATTCAAGTTTGAAATCTGAATCCTCAACTGTGCAATCCCTTAACAATACGCAAACCTCTTCAAGAATATTTTCAGGATTTTGTGAAAACATTTTTGGAATCATCACCAGATTCATTGCCTGAACCCTGGTCAATGTTTCTTTACGATTAATTATGGATGATGTAGTACTTAATCTTTTAGCACCATCCAAATTTCCATAACTGATAATCCATGGGCGCAGGCAGAGCGTTGGAGACTTTTCAAAAACACTTAAACATTTTTCAATAGGAAGTGGAGTCCTTATTGCCGAAATGACTGCCTCCCCATTGAAATATTCTAGAATAAGACGATAGTTATCGACTTTAGCAAGTACAGATTTATCTATACGAACGGATTCCATTCCAGATTGACTGTATGTTTTACCGTCAAGCTTGATTCTGTATGCTGCATCGACTCGAGGGATTCCTCCACCAGCATTGGGATATTCATTTACCAAAGGTCCAATGTATTTGCCTGCAGTTCATGAAATTCATGCAGAACATCACCCGCATAGGCAATTTGTCTTTTTAGAAGTGTATCGCAGGATTGTCCATTCTTTTTGTAGTTTTTTTACTACACATTATCTCCTCCTTTACGCCCCGGAGACTTAAAAAAATTTTACATGCAGTTATAATATTAAATAAAAAATTATATAAGGTTAATCTTTGATTTGAGAACAATTTTTAGCTTTTGGACAATTTTACAAGATTAAAACAATATTTATAAAAAAAAGAAAAAATTTATAATGAGTTGTAGTGCTCATCATCCACTTCCTCCAGCCATTCGGATGAAGTGTCTTCGCCCGGAACTTCAATTGCAACATGGCTGAACCATGAGTCCTTTTGAGCACCGTGCCAGTGCTTTACGCCAGGCTTTATCTCAACAACGCTTCCGGGTTTAAG
>CAZQWN010000135.1:0-4492 GCA_964596915.1 uncultured Methanobrevibacter sp. | reverse complement strand
TTTATGTAGCAATTGTATTGGCTATAAGCGATATATTGCACACTACATTAATGTGGAAGGTTTTCAACAACTTTTACATTGTATTAGGTGGCATTATCCAACAATCCACCCATTCAACATGGCAGACATGGCTAATTCATGAAATCATGGAAGCGGGATTTCATTTTATAGTATTGTCAATAGTTTTCTTAAATCCGACTATTGGAATTCTAGCAGCCCTCATTCATTTTGTTATTGACGTGACTCATACAATATTCATGCATGATTTGGGAGAGTTACAGCACAGAGCAATGCACTTTGTTGTGGAATCTCTATTTTTCATATTGCTTTATGGATTTTAAAAAAAGATGGAGTTATTAAATGCCAGTTATTACATTCAAATACCAAGACTTAAAAGATTTAGGAATCGATATGGACAAAGACGAACTGATAGACACATTGCCTATGATGTCCAGTGACATTGAAGACTTTGACGATGAGGAAATCAAAGTGGAATTCTTCCCCAACAGACCGGATAACCTCTCTGTTGAAGGAGTAGCCAGATCTTTTAAAGGATTCATCGGTCAGGAAATCGGATTTCCAGATTATGAAGTTGTGGAATCAGGAGAATATGTTACTGTAGACAGTGATGTTGCAGAAATCAGACCATTCATCGGATTTGCAAAAATAGACAATGTCGATTTTACTGGCGACAAATTAAAATACATTATGGACTTCCAGGAAAACCTTCACTGGGTTATCGGAAGGGACAGAAAAAAAGTGGCCATAGGTATCCATAATGCAGATGTTGTTGAAGCTCCATTTAACTATATTGCAACTCCTAAAGATACAAATGCATTCGTGCCTTTGGAAAAGGACAGTGAAATGACTCCACAGGAAATCCTAACCGAACATGACAAGGGTAAGGATTATGCACACCTGATTGAAAAGTTTAACAAGTATCCACTGATTTTAGATAAAGACAATCAGGTATTGTCCATGCCCCCAATCATTAACGGAGAGCTAACCAAAATCAAAGAGGACACTCACAACATTATTGTAGATGTAACCGGTACTGATGAAAGGGCAGTAAATCAGGCATTAAATATCATCTGTTCATCATTTGCAGAAGTCGGAGGCCAAATCAAATCCATGGAAGTCAAATATGAAGATAAAACCATTACAACACCTGACTTGACTCCACAGGAGATGAATGTTCATGTTGATACTGCAAATAAATTAATTGGTGGAACCAGCCTGACTGCAGAAGACATTAAAGGATTGCTCCTAAAAGCACGCTTCGATGCTGAAATCCTGAATGACAATGAAGTCAAAGCAATCATTCCGGCATACCGTACAGATATTTTACATGAAGTGGATGTCGTTGAAAACATTGCTGTTCAATATCACATCAACAGCGTTGAAGCCAAGCTTCCTGACATTAACACAGTAGCTTATGAAAATAAATGGTTCAAGTCAGAGGCAACAATCCGAGAGATAATGATTTCCCTAGGATTCCAGGAAGTGATGAGCCTGATGCTAACAAATGAGGAAGCACATTACGAAAAGATGAATCAGGAAGAAAAACCGCATGTGCAGGTTGCAAGACCTATAACTATCGATAGAACCATGATCAGAACCAGCCTACTCAACAGTTTGATGGAATTTTTAGAGGACAACAAACATGAGGACCTGCCTCAGAAAATATTTGAAATTGGTGACGTTTTATACCTGAATGATGAAAAGGAAAACAAAACAATTTCTTCTAAAAAACTGGCTGCACTCGTTTGTCATTCAACCGCTAACTTTACCGAAATCAAATCCATTGTAACAAGCGTCTTAAGCAATTTAGGCTACACAATGGAAATATCAGACAGTGAAAACAAAACATTCATTGAGGGTAGAGCAGCTGACGTTACAGGTGATGCCAAAAACGGTACAGTCAAAGGATTTTTCGGTGAGGTATCTCCTGAAGTTATCACAAACTTCACTTTGGAATACCCCGTAATTGCATTTGAAATTGAATTCATTAACAAATGAATTCACTAACTTCTTTTTTTTCAATACCACAATTTTCTCATTTGAATTTCCATTTGTGAGTAATTGCTGGCTGCCGGCGAAGCATCATAATTATAGAAAACAACTATCAAAATTAGCAAGATAATTATAACAGCTATTAAAATTATTGTCCATTTCCTCAATTATTCACCAACCATTGTCAAAGTTACTGTTCTTGCATGTCTTGGTCCATCTAGTTCAATGAAAAAAACTGATTGCCAGGTGCCCAAGTCAAGTTTTCCGTTTTTAACAGGAAGTGACTCGCTTGATGAAAGCAAAAATGACTTCAGATGTGACCTGGCATTGCTGTCAATTCGATCATGAGAATAGCTGAATTCGTCAGTAATCAGATTATCCAAAGTGAATTCCAGATCTTTTAAAAGTCCGGATTCATTTTCATTGACCACAACTGCTGATGTTGAGTGTCTTGAAAAAACGGAAACTATACCCTCATCAATGTCAATCAGATTGTTGATTTGAGATGTGATATCAATGATTTCAAAGTTTTTGTTTGTGTCGATTTTCAAAAAATTAGTTTTAACTGTCATTGAATAATTATTTATCAATACCCATTTATAAAATAAAAGAAAAAAAGAAAGGAAAATTTTATTCATAATCATTTTTTTTCCAATATCCATATACAAGCATTCCCATCAAAGCAAGGATACTAATTACAACAATCCCAGAGGTATCAGTAACTTCCTTAGAGATTTTGCTTGGAGGAACAATTTCATATGCTTTACCTTCTTCGGATACTTGCCCTTCACTGGCGTCCCCAGCATTTACGTCCCCCTCAGTTTGCACATCCTGACCATTGTCAGATGAATCCTGTCGAGTTCCAGAAGCGTTTGTTCCGAAAACACCTGATTGTTTATTTTTAGAGAAATGTGCACTATTTGAAGTTCCATTGTTCGTATTTCCACTGCCTTTAGCAGTTCCACCAGCATTGTCCGTAGATATGTCTGAAGAAGTGCCTGAAGAACCCCTTTGTCCATCAGTAGATTGTGATGTTTTTGAGTCCTGATTGTCATCCTTTTCACCGGATGCAGTTTTGTACTTGTATTTTACAGGTTCTCCTCCAACCATTACTTCAATGTCATACTCCGTGTCAGGATCCAGATTTGCCTCAATAGTGGCTTTACCATTTACAAATTTAGCAGTGTACTGATTTCCATTAACATTTACCTTCGTATCGAATGTTCCAAATTCCTTTACTGCTTCACCTTTGGTATCATACATCTGAAGCCCAATACCGTTTTTAACTGATATTGTTCCCATTTTCATAATACCTGCAAGAAGCATAGGACATACAAAAGTATTAGCATCATCTGTTGAATCAAACCAATTGTCCCCTAATTTAAATACAGGCAAATCAGGATTATTTTTAGCCTGATACATCTCATTATGTGCTAAAACATTGTATTTAACTTCAAGCCGGCCAGGAGTATTTTCCTTTGAGGTTTTAAAGCCTGAACCGAACAAAAGTCCATTTCCAGTTTCATATACCCCTCCGGTCTCCTTGATTGACGGATTTCTGCGATTGCTTGTAAACGAATTTGCGTTAATGACATCATAGCTTGAAGTGGAGTTGATGAAAATCCCATTAAGGTTTTCATAAGCAGTATTATGTTTAATGACATTTCCGAATGACTTATCCTGCAAAGTTATTCCGTTTAACACATTATGATGAATCTCATTATAGACAATACTGTTGTTGTTTATATTGGAAGTTTCAATTCCTGACCTTCCATTATATGAAATTGTATTGTTTCTGATTGTGCTGAATCCGACATCCTTAATCTGGAGTCCATCACCTTTAGATTTTGAAATTGAATTAAAACCTACATCCACATAATCTGAATTCTTAACAAGAATTCCTGCTTTATTTCCACCCGTTACAATATTATTTTGGATAGTTGTATAATCTGAGGAATCAAGAATAATACCATAATCATTGGAATTTGATATGATAGTTATTCCGGATAATATACTACCTCCACTATTGCTTGTGAAGTAAAATCCGAAGGTCTTGTCTATTTTCAAGTTTCGGGCCTTGTCGTTTACACTGTCTGAAGCATATACCTTACTGTTAACATCAGAAACAATATTCAACTTCTTGTCCACAACCAAGGAAACATTTCTGTACTCCTTTGAGGTGAATTCAAAGGTATCCCCATCGTTTGCATTATCGAACAGAACTTGAATATCATCATTCGATAATTCATTAGTAATTTGATAAGAATTACTTTGTGAAGTTAAATTATTATTGTTAATATCAGCAGCATTTACAGTCGAAACCAGTAATAAACTAATTAAACATATGAAAAAAAGCACAATTACTTTTTTATCCATATTTAAACCTTCAATTAATTTTAATCAAAATATAATTATTAAATCTAACGAAATGATTTAAACTTATTGTTGATTAATATTTAAAATATATACATTTAATCCA
>CAZQWN010000134.1:0-4513 GCA_964596915.1 uncultured Methanobrevibacter sp. | reverse complement strand
TCATGATTAAATATTTGTCACTTCATAGGGATAAACTTTTCGTAATATACTATAATTATCAACTAAAAAAAAGAAATAGTAGTTTATTTAACTGCTTATCCATTGTACAGAATACATTAAACTAAAACATTCCAAAGAAGTCTCAATTAACAAATAAGTAACAATCATTGAGTTAACTATGAATTCGTAGTAGTTAAAATCTGAATTACTAGAGTACCGCGAAAATACATATGCAAAAATAGTTTTGTTAATGATGATTAATCTATTGGTAAAAAAAAGAAATGTAGATGCATTTTGCACCTACTTGATTATAATTTTTCCTGTTTTGGTTACTTTGTTATAGTAGCTGTTGCCTTTGTAGGTTATTGTGTATTTTACTTTGGTTTTCTTGGTTAGTTTTTTACCAAGTTTTAATGTTACTACACCTTTATTGTTGGTTTTAGCGGTGATTGTTTTTTTGCCTTTGATTTTTTTGCCTGTTAGTTTTATTGTCACTTTAACCTTTTTCATAGCTTTGTTTTTCTTGTTTTTCAAAGTAACTTTTATGTTTTTGGATTTTTTGGACTTTTTAAATTTGTAGGTCTTTTTAGCCTTGAGGATTTTGACCGCTTCTTTTTTAACTGTTATTTTAGCAGTTGCTGTTGAAGCAGCGTAATTAACATCACCTGCAAATTTAATTGTCACGGTTTTTGTTCCTTTAGATTTAAGTATTGCTTTAGTTAGGCTGAATGTTGCAACACCATTGGATCCACTTACAGCATAATAGTTTTTACCGTTGATTGTTAAAGTAACTGTTTTTCCAGAAACAACTTTACCTTCACTGTTTTTAAGAGTTACTGAGTATTTTCCACCATAATTTATCACATAAGTTTTAGCTGATGCAGTGATTGCAGTGCCCAGTTTTAAAACAGAGAAGTTAACCAGTTGGAAACTCCTAGTGTATTTTTCACTTCCATTATATGTCACTTTGACATCATTGTAATCACCAGCATTTAAATTAGGGATTTTGATTGTAGCAGTACCGTTAACAACATCAGCAGTGTAGGTTTTATTGTTGATTACAACATATACTGATCCTTCATTTAACTCTTTGTGGTTTTCTGTTACATTAACTTTTATTTCAATTGTGTTTGGGTATGTGACATTGTTGACTAATATGTCCAGATTGACATGAGTTAATGGAGTTACATTCTCAGGAGATACATTTTCAAAGGCTACAGTTGCATTATTGGTTGTGACAATATCATTACTGCCATCACCTGCCACATTGTTTTTGAAGTTGGTGTTGCTGACATTTGAATCACCGTTGATTCCTAATGCTCCACCACCATATTCCGCTTTGTTGTCTGTGAAGTTACAATCTGTTATGTTACTTTGAGCGTAAGAATAAATCGCTCCACCCATAGTAGCAACAGTGTTGTTGTTAAAATTACAACTCACAATATTACCAGAGTAAATGTCAACTGCACCACCATGAACAGATGCAGAATTATCATTGAAATTGCAATTAATCACACTACTTTTATTATTCAAGTAAACTGCACCACCACAACTGTCGTTACCTGTTGCTTTATTTTCAGTAAAGTTACAATCAATTATGTTACACTGAGCATAAGAATAAACCGCTCCACCCATAGTAGATACAGTGTTGTTGTTAAAGTTACAATTACTAATATTACCTGAGTAAATGTCAACTGCACCACCATGAACAATAGCAGAATTATTATTGAAATTACAATTAATCACACTACTTTCATTATATAAATAAACAGCTCCACCATTTTCGATTGCAGTATTGGCTGTGAAATTACAGTTTTTCACACTACCAGTACCATTGACGAAAACTGCACCCCCATTACGGGTTGCAGTGTTACCCGCAAAATTACAATCTGTCACATTACCTGAAAGGATCTTGATAGCGCCGCCATCACGGGTTGCATTGTTATCAGTAAAATTACAATCTCCCACATTACCTGAATACATCCAGATAGCACCACCACTACGGTTTGCAGTGTTATCAGCAAAATTACAACTTGTCACATCACCAGTGCCAATAAAGTAAACAGCACCACCATAACGGGCGGAGTTATCAGTAAAATTACAATTTTCAACAGTGCCAGAACTATTGAAGTAAACTGCACCACCATCTTCATTTGCAGTGTTGTTTATGAAATTACAATTTTTAATACTGCCGGAATCCATTAAGACAGCACCACCGGTTTCAGCATGATTATTCTCAAATGAAACACCTTCAATAATGCCCTCAACAGCAGCTATTGCACCACCATACTCAGCACAGTTACTATCAAATTTACCATTAAAGACCACATTGTCAATATCTTCAAAGAAAACTAGTCCTCCACCGTATATGGCATTATTGTTAATGAAATTGCCGTTAAATGTGATATTATGTGGAGTTTTCTTATAATTTACCGCACCACCACGTTCAGCAGCTGTGTTGTTAACAAAATCACCGGTGAATAAACAATTGCTTGATACATCACTGAAAGTTACTGCTCCACCGTTACCGTTTGTATCACTGGATTGACTTTGTCCTAAAGCTGTGTTGTTGACAAAACTGCATGTGAAATTATTGCCATCTGCGGCGCCATAGAAAACAATTGCACCTCCAGATGAGTCAGCTACATTAAACATGAAATCATAATGGAATCTGTTATTGTTTGTCTTATTGTAAAAGAAAATTGCTCCACCAGCAACTGCATGGTTAGCAATGAAAATTGCTTCAAACTGATTGTTTTCAGCAGCATTACGGTAAAATATTGCTCCACCACTGGCATTAATTGCACGATTATTAATAAAATCAGCAGAAATTATGTTACCTGAAGATTTTGCATCAAAACAAATTGCTCCACCAATCCTTTCAGCCACATTACCTGCAAAATAACCATCGATTGTGTTACCATCAGTTTCACCATTAAAGAATATTGCTCCGCCCTGATAAGCACTATTATTGATGAAAACGGAATTGATTTTAGAATCTGAACAAGAACTATCAATATATACGGCTCCTCCAGATTTATTAGCGATGTTATTGTTGAATAATGAATCCAATATGTTTATATAATCTGCAGCAAATATTGCTCCACCATATTCGGTTGCTTTATTTTTAGTAAAATTACAATCAGTCAAATTACCTCCAGCATAAAAGTAAATTGCACTACCATTATTTGCAGAGTTATTGGTAAAATTACAATATTTCAGAGAACCTGAATCCATAATAACAGCACCACCCCAATCTGCAGAGTTATTGACAAAATTACAATCAGTCAAATTACCATCACTGTAAACGTAAACGGCACCTCCAAGTTCACTTGCAGAATTATTAATGAAATTAGAATTTATAATCCCAATATTAGCGTTTTCAACGGAATAAACCGCACCACCATATTGTGCAGAGTTATCAGTGAAATTACAATTTTTAATACTACCGGAACCCATATAGATAGCACCGCCCTCACCTGTTACAGTGTTGTTTATGAAATTACAATCTGAAATAGTGACATCACTAGAAGAACCCAAGTAAGTTGCACCACCCCATATTGCAGTATTATCAGTGAAATTACAATTAGTTATAACACCACCATTCATGAAATAAACAGCACCACCATTATTTGCAGAGTTATTAATAAAATTACAGTTGGTTAGAGAACCAGAATCCATACAGACCGCACCACCACAAGGGGAAAGGTATGTTGCTTTATTGTTGGTGAAATTACAATCACTCACAGTACCTGACTTTTCAAAGTAAACTGCACCACCATCCCTTGTTGTGTTACCATTTATGAAATATATATTTTTCAGTATTACATTGTCTGCTGTTATTTTAAATATTCTAGATTTTCCCTGTGCATCGATTTTATGACCCTGTCCATCAATGGTTATGGATTGGTTAATAAGGATTCCTGCAGAATTAAAACCGTCTTCGCACTCATAATCCTTATTTAATGTTAATGTGGAACCATATTTTTCAGTAATATTGCCTTGCAATTCAGAAAATGTTCCGGCATTTTCTTCACTTATTATTTCATCATTTTCCACAGCAGATACTTCATCATCGGCATCTGCCTGTGACAATTCAATTGCCCCATTATCTTCACTGGCAATCACTGTATCATCCATATCACTGGCACAGACACTAGCTGCACCGAATATGAAAATGACCAGCACCAGCGCAATCATAATTTTCTTGTATTTCATTTTCTTATTGAACTCCTAAAAAATTGTATGCTAAAAATGTTTTATTTATTAATTTAAAAGATATTTGAAATATATCTTCGTTGTTTAAAACTTTTAAAACATGAATAAATGTTTATCAAATAATGTATAAATATATTTGGCGAACGAATGTCCGGTAAACTATTATTTTACCATCTTCAGTTGCCTTCCACGGCATGTCCCCATGAGAGTATTCACTAATTTGTGAAGCAGTCATATAACTTATAGTATATTACGAAAAGTTTATCCCTATGAAGTGACAAATATTTAATCATGA
>CAZQWN010000133.1:0-4521 GCA_964596915.1 uncultured Methanobrevibacter sp. | reverse complement strand
AAATAAAAAGGTAGAGCGTTTTAATGTTAATTTCAATGTTCCGTTTGTTGTAGGTTACACTACAAAACATGGAAACACCGGAAAAATGGTTAAGGATGTTAGAAATCTTAAGGATAAAAACCCAAAAATTATTAATCCGGTTATAACAGCAATGGGAAATTTAACAAATTACGCAAAACAGGCAATTTTAAAAAGAGACTTTAATAAAGTTGGAGAATTAATGAACATTAATCATGGATTTTTAGATGTGATTGGTGTAAATACTTTAGAATTGTCCCGTATGGTATATAATGCAAGGGAAGCCGGTGCTATAGGTTCTAAAACTACTGGTGCCGGTGGTGGAGGTAGTATTATTGCACTTTGTCCTGGAAGAGTGGAGGAAGTTGCAGATGCTATTGCCCGTGATGATAATGTTTTAAAAATCCATTTCACAAGAAAAGGGGTTTCTTCAAGAGTTTACAAGTGATTTTTATGATAATTTTAAAAATTGGTGGAAGCATACTTACCAATAAGGATTCAACTGAAAGTGAAGTTGATGATATTAGCTTAAAAAGAATAGCATCAGAAATTAAGGCTTCACTTGATTTGTCTGATAAAGAATTGATTATTGTTCATGGTGCGGGGTCTTTTGGCCATCCTCCTGCAAAAAAATATAATATTGGTGAAGCGTTTGATGAAAGCGAATATCCTCAAAAAAGAATAGGATTTTGTGAAGTTCAAAACGCTGTTAAAAAGTTGAACATGCTGATTTGTGGGGCATTCATTGAAGAGGGTTTGCCTGTTGTAGCTATCCCCGCTTCAAGTTTTATGAGTGCTACAAATAAAAGAATCACTGATGGTAATCTTGAATATTTCAATAAATATTTACAAAAGGGTTTCATTCCTGTTATCTATGGGGATGTTGTTTTAGACAGCAAGCTTGAAATATGTGTTATTTCAGGCGATCAATTAATCCAATATTTGGCTAAAAACTTAAATCCTGACATGGTTGTTTTGGGAACTGATGTGGACGGCGTTTACAATAAAAATCCTAAAACACATGATGATGCAATATTTTTTGAGAAATTTTCTTCACTTGAAGATTTAGAAACTTTGGAAGGAACTACCAATGTGGATGTTACTGGTGGAATGGTTGGGAAAATAAAAGAACTTTTATACTTAGCAGATTTAGGAATTGAATCTAAAATAATAAATGCTGAAGTTAATGACAATATTTTCAAAGTATTAGAAAACAAAGATGTTAAAGGAACTGTAATTTCAAGGGGAAATTAGGAATATGATTTCAGATAGAAAATTAGAGCATTTATTAATTTGCGAAAATTATGATGTGGAGTTTAAAGAAAAAACTACAGGTTTTGAAGACATTGAATTGGTTCACAATGTGTTGCCTGAAATAGATAAAAATGAAATCGATTTATCGACTTCTGTTTTTGGTAAGAAATTAGACTCCCCTTTATTTATCACTGCCATTACTGGCGGCCATCCTGCTGCAAAAAATATTAATAAACAATTGGCTATTGCAGCAGAAAATAATAACATTGCTTTGGGAGTTGGTTCTCAAAGAGCAGCATGCGAGCATCCTGAACTCCAGGATACTTATACTGTTGTTCGTGAAAATGCTCCAAATTGTTTACTTGTTGGTAATATTGGTGCACCACAACTTAATTTGGCTGAAAAAGCTGTTGAAATATTGGATGCGGATATTTTAGCTATTCATCTAAATCCTCTTCAGGAATCAATACAACCTGAAGGTGATTTAGATGCAAGAGGATATCTGGATTTAATTGGTCAGATAACAGAAACTGTTGATATTCCAGTTCTTGCAAAAGAAACCGGTTGCGGAATATCTCAACAATCAGCTAAAAAATTAGTTGAAGCCGGTGTTGATTATATTGATATTGAAGGTGCTGGAGGTACCAGCTGGGCGGCTGTTGAAACATACAGGTCTGAAGATAAATATCTGGGCGAAATTTTTTGGGATTGGGGAATTCCAACAGCAATCAGTACTGCAGAGGTAACTAATGCTGTAAATGTCCCAGTTATTTCATCAGGGGGTATACGAACAGGTCTTGAAGCAGCTAAAGCTATTGCTCTTGGAGCGGATGCAGTTGGTATGGCATTGCCATTTTTGAAAAATTCAGCATCCCAAGAACAATTAAATAAGTTTATTAGCAGATTCAATGATTCACTTAGAATTGCAATGTTTTTAGTTGGAGCAGGTAATATTGAAGAACTAAAACAATCCAATCTTGTTATACATGGGAAAACAAGAGAATGGCTCAATGAAAGAGGAATTAACACTAAAAATTATTCAAGGAGATAAAACATGAGCGTAGAAGTAATCGCTATAGGTGGATACCAAGAAGTCGGGAAAAACATGACTGCTATTAGAATTGGCGAAGATGTAGTAATATTTGATATGGGAATCCATCTTGACAGAATTAGCATGCACGAAGACACTGATATAGATAGGATGCATAGCTTAGATTTAATTGAAAGAGGAGTTATTCCTGACGATACTTTAATGAAGGACGTTGATGGTAAAGTAAAAGGAATAGTATTCTCTCACGGTCACTTAGACCATATTGGTGCAGTAGCTAAATTGGCTCACAGGTATGATGCGCCATTGATAGGAACGCCATATACTGCAGCCTTAATTGAAAAACAGATTAAAGGTGAACGTAAATTTAAAGTAACAAATACAATCAAACCATTAAATCCTGGAAATAAGATGAAGTTATCAAGGGATATTACTTTAGAATTTGTTCAGTCAACACACAGTATACCACAGGCGGTATTTCCTGTATTGCACACTCCTGAAGGGGTTATTGTTTATGCATTGGATTTCAAATTTGACAATCATCAGAAGGTATCCCCTCCTCCGGATTATAAAAGACTTAAAGAAATAGGAAGGAAAGGCGTACTTGCATTAATTGTAGAGACAACAAACGCTAAAAATTACACTGAAGTTAAAACTCATTCCGAAAGAATTGCAAGAAACATATTGGAAGATGTTATGAGAGGACCTCTTCAAGAGAGAACCGGAATGATTGTTACAACTTTTTCATCTCACGTTGAACGTGTACAGGCAATAGCCGATATTGCAAAGAAAAGCCACAGGGAAATATTTTTCCTAGGCAGATCAATGGAAAGGTTCTGTGGAATCGCACAAAAATTGGGAATCTTGAAATTACCGAAAAATGCCAGTATCTACGGTTCTCCAAAAGCGGTTAACAAGGCATTAATGAAAGCCGATGAAGACAGGGCTAATTACTTGCTTGTAACTACCGGTCACCAAGGTGAACCTGATGCATTGCTTCCAAGAATTGCAAACGGCAGAACTCCATTCAATATCAAAAAAGGAGATAATGTAATCATTTCAGCACCTATTATTCCGAATCCAACCAATGCTGCTAACAGGCACATTATGGAAAGAAGATTAAAATTGAAAGGTGCAAGAATTTATCCTAATGCTCACGTTTCCGGACACGCTGGAAGAGAAGACCACAGGGAATTCTTACGTATGCTAAAACCACAACATATTATACCGGCACACGGAGATTTATCAATGCTTGCAGCTTATGCAGAACTTGCTGAAGAAGAAGGATATAGAATAGGTTATGATATTCATATTTTAAGAAATGCTCAAGCACAAGTTTTTAAAAGTTAAGAGGGATTTTAAATGAGTGATGTAAAAGAAGTACTTGGAAATTATTCAGGTGATATTACAAAAACAATTGAGGAAGAATTAGCAAAAATTACTCCGGATAATCTTGCAGAAGCATCTGTTTATCTTACAAGAGCTGGGGGAAAAATGCTCCGGCCTGCTTTAACATTAATAACTGCCGAAGCTGTAGGTGGAGATCGTGAATCTGCATTAAATGCAGGAGCGGCCATTGAACTGATTCATACATTTTCACTTATCCATGATGATATCATGGACCAGGATGACATGAGAAGGGGAATGCCTTCTGTCCATAAGGTTTGGGGTGATGATGTAGCTATTCTTGCAGGAGACACATTATTCTCAAAGGCTTTTGAAATAATCATTGGTTCACAGGGAACCAGTTCAGAACAAAACAATAAGGCTTTAGCTACCGTTGCCGATGCATGTGTAAAAATATGTGAAGGGCAGGCTTTGGACATGGGCTTTGAAGAAAGGTTCGATGTTACTGAAGATGAGTACATGGAAATGATTTTCAAAAAGACCGGTGCATTGATTGCTGCTGCAACTAAAGCAGGTGCCATCATGGGAGGTGCATCTGATGATGTTATTGATGCAATGTATGAATACGGTCGTTTGATTGGTCTTGCTTTCCAAATTCAGGATGATTACCTTGACATAGCTGCTGATGAGGAAACATTGGGAAAACCTATCGGTTCAGATATTGGAAAGGGAAAGATGACAGTCATTGCAATTAAAGGGTTGGCAAGTGTTGAAGATGACAGATTGCTTGAAATCTTAAAAGCTGAAAATAATTCTCAAGATGAGATAGATGAAGCGATTGAAATTTTAACAAA
>CAZQWN010000132.1:0-4526 GCA_964596915.1 uncultured Methanobrevibacter sp. | reverse complement strand
GCTGTCCATCTCTGATGGACAGGTTGCGACGAATGAAATGAGTCGCAATAGGTATGACAGAATAATTTAAGGATACCAATGATATAGAATTGTAATCCGAAAACGAATGATAATGAGGTAATGTTAAATATGAATACCAATCCAACCAGAATGGCCAGAATTCCAACAATAATATTGGCTGCTAAAAAATCGAACAGTATTGAAGCTATACCAAAGAATACTAAACTCAATCCAATCATGATGGATAAGAAAGCAGTACTAAAAATAGGACAAATTATAAAAATTAATCCTAAAATTATTGATAGTAATCCAGATATTTGATTTGATTCCATATTTTTTCCTCCAAACTTTAATTATATAAAACTAAAATATTAAAATATTTGAAAAGTTAGTCTTATATGCCTAAAAAAATTGTGTTGGTTGATGATTGCTGTTTTGTTTGAAAAAATTAACAAGTATAAATTTTTATACTTCATTAGATAAGTATAAATATTTATACCTCCTTTGATAAGTATAATTTTTTATACTAAATAATAAAGTATAATTTAATATACTAGTATAAATAAATAAACTAATAGGTGAATTAAATGAATTCAAAACCATTATTTTTACACAATAATTTAGAGGAATATTTCTACAACAGAAAAGAGGATATCAAAAAACTCAAATACCAAATAGATTCCCTAAATTACTCCTTGCCCCAACAGATATTATTAACCGGATACAGAGGAGTAGGAAAAACATATCTTCTAAAAAAAATAATGACGGAAGTAGAACCCAATATAATCTGCACATATATTGATATCGCACAACTTTATGCACGAACAAAGGAAAAATTAACAATTGAGACAGTACTTATCGAACTATTAAAAGAAATGAATCAAAGCATACAAGCAAATAACTACAAAAATAAGTACAAAGCAAAAATAACTGAATTAATTAATAATCTAAAACTCAAAAAATATGATTTCCATGACATAAGCACCATACTGGACATGCCCATACCTAAAACTGAAACCAGCTACGGAAAATTAAGTCAATTCGTAATGGAGTTTCCACAAAAAATAGTGGATGAGCTGGATGAATTAAATGGATTTGTAATAATCATAGATGAATTCCAAATGTTAAGAAAAATAAATCATCTTGACAAATTCTTTTGGCTAATTCGAAGTTACAGCCAAACGCAACATAATGTGAGCTACATATTTACAGGATCAATATCAAGAAGTTCCGATATTATAAACGAATTAAATGGTGAAAGTGGAGCATTTGGTGGAAGATTACAACAAATAACAATTAATCCATTCACTAAAGAGGAAACAAAAGCATATTTTAAAGATAAAATGAGTGAAATAAAATTCACTGAAGAAGGATTCGAAAGATTTTACAAATGCACAAGAGGAATACCATTATACATAAACAGTTTTTACAATGTAATGGACAGCAATCAAATATACACACCAGAAATAGTTAAAAAAACATTTTTCACAAACATGGAACAAATCCTAATAATGTGGATAAAAATTTGGAGCAGCTTAAACAACAACGAAAAAATCATAGTCGAACAATTGGTTGAAGAAGATTCACTAAGCTGGAGCGAATTACTAAATAAGACAAATATTTCAAGAGGAACATTTAATAAATATCTGACAGGCCTCAAAGATAAAGGAATAATAAGTTACAGAAACCGCAAATATTCAATCGAAGATGAAATGCTTAAAACATGGTTAAACTATGAAAAAGAAGTATATGGAATTTATCCATTATAAATCCCGCATCTTATTTGGATTCAAAATGAGTCAAACCAAAACACAAAAACGATCAAATTAACAAACTTATCACAATTAGGATTTTTTATATTCCATTTTCACCCTACCTAATGTTCATAAACTGTAATTTAACTGATGTAATGCGAAGTGTGTTTTTCACATTATAATGAAATTTCCATTACATAATGTGATGTGTGTTTTTCACATTATAATGGAATTTACATTACATTTATATGAACTGTTAACGATAATATATATTATGGAGAGGATTAGATTATGGCAAGTTTACCATTGGGAAATGACAATGACTTAGATGACTCACAATTCTACAACAGAGTAAGTGAAATCAAATTCATCTCAGACAATCTTGAACTGACACAAAAAGGATCAACCCCTACAATACTTTTAACAGGAATCAGAGGAGTAGGGAAAACAGCACTGATGAAAAAACTAAAAAAAGACTTCAAAGACGAATACCTGATTATCTATATGGACATAACCTCAATGGACAAGTTTAAAAAGGACAAACTGAACCGCCTGTGTTTTATGAAACTTTTCTATGAATCCATCATAAAAGCATGTGATGAATCCAAGATCATCACAATCGACAAAAAGATTATGAAATACTTTAAAACACGCAATTTCCAACTGGACAAAATAGAATCCTTTGATAAGATACCTCTTCCAATTTTCAAATCAGAAGAAGACTACACCAAATTCACAAGCTATGTAATGGACTTGCCACAGCAAATATATGATGATAATAAAGAAAAGCTTAAAGGTGTTTTGATATTTATAGATGAATTTCAGATGTTAAAACAACTGGAAGAAGACGTTAGTGGATTTCTATGGTACATTAGAAGCATTATACAATCACAGAAACACATCGGATACATCTTTTCCGGAAGCATGAGCGTGAAAGATGAACTGATATCAGACATTGCAGGACAAAACGGCGCATTCGGCGGAAGAATACTCAACTATGAAATCAAGATATTTTCATATGAAACAACCAGACAATACCTAACCGAAAGGGCAGATTACCTGAACTTCACCATCGCCGGCTTTGAAAGATTTTACCAATACACCAACGGAATACCATATTACATCAATAGCTTCGCAAGACTATTACCGCCGAACGAAGAACTTAATGAAGAAAAAATAATTTCTGAATTTAAAAAATCCCTGGACTACCTGTTAATTAAATTAACCAATGAATGGTATAAACTAAACAAACAGGAACAAAGAATAATCACCGCCCTTGTTGAAAAGCCATTGAGGAGAATAGAAATAGCAAACAAACTTGGAGTCACCAGCGGAGCCATTGGAGCATCACTGAAAACCCTGCAAAACAAAATACTCATCGAAATGGACAACAACAAATACAAAATATACGACCCAATATTTAAAGCATGGCTTAAAAAGGAATACGAAGAAAAAGGAGACTATCCTTACTAAAAAAATATATTGCCAACAGATTAAATCCAACTATCCTTAATGTGAAAGACCTATAAATTAATATTTTTCAACTTAACTAACTCTTCTTTTAATTCCGGAACCTCAACTGTCAATGCATACCACATAACATCAAATTCTGCAGATTCATATTTATGAGTCATGATATTGCGCATATCTTTAATACTGCGCCAAGGAATATGATTATAATTTTCTTTAAAATTATCAGATAACCTATCTACATTTTCCCCAATCTGAATAATGCACATACTACAAGATAATTAAAAGATATCATTTACAATGAATTCATCATAATTGGAATCAAATTCATTAAGAATATTTTCAACTGTATCACAATAATTAAGAATGTTGTCAATATATTCTAAATCTCTATTTCCCATAAATTAAAACCTCATCTTTAGATATTTTTTCTAAAAATTTTTTGTTATGTGAACTTGTTGTTACAACATCGACATTACATTTTAAAGATTGTTCCAAATCATGAATAAAATCAACGAAATCAATTAAACCTTTGATTTCACCTTTGTTTATTAATAAATCAACATCTGATTCATCAGTTGCTTCACCCCTCGCATAAGATCCAAAAATACTCATGCTAGAAACACCCTATTTTACTGCAATAGGTATGGTTTTTTCTTTTATTTCATCTAGAGTGTAAATCATGATAAACCACCAATTATAACTTTTATAAACATGAACTCATTAATAGTTCCCTAATAATAAACATAAGTAAACTGTAATTTATTGAACATATTTGAAACAAATATTTGATTTAAATTAAAGAAACTCTAAAAATATCCTAGCTAAATTGTTATGTATATTATCTTTTAATAATATATAATTACTTCCACAAAAGATGAGACTGTCAATTTGTTAGGACTTTTGGTAATATTTTGTATTTATTTTTTCAAAGTCCTTTTTCCAGTCTTATTTTAATTTTTTAATTCGTTATTTTTCGTTAAATTTATATATTACTTATGGTTTAGTTTTTTGAGTTTTTTATTTTTCATGTTTTTATATGAAATTTTTTTCTATTAATTTTTCTTTAATTTTAATATTTCTTTTAGATAATTTTTCAAATTAATTATAAATTATTTTTATTTTGAAATAATTAATTTTAAGTTTAATTAAGTATTTATAGGGTGGAAGACAAATAATTATATATGAAAACAGAAATCAAATGCCTCCCATATCTTAAATTGGTTGGTGGGACCATATATTTGTCAGTGCATTTAAGGATCCTGTTCGAAAAGTATATTTGGTTGAAAAAGATTTTGATGA
>CAZQWN010000131.1:0-4549 GCA_964596915.1 uncultured Methanobrevibacter sp. | reverse complement strand
AGGATTTCCTCCAATTCTTCTTTATCCTTTCCCAATAACTCTACAGCATTTGTCATTAAGGTTTCATCAAGAATTAACTTTGTGTTATAGTCATTCCATAGGAATCTCCATGCCTTATCTTTTTCAAGGTTTTCCTTTTCCTTAATTTTTTGTTCAATGTTATTGGACTCAGTTAACAAATATAAATCGGCCTGGAGCTTTCCTATTTGCTGTAATATTATATTTGCATCTGCAACTGGAAATGTTCCATTCAGATAATTCATTAGACAGCTTTCGACAAATGAACTTATATTTGGAATCTGTTGCTTTGCTTTTGTTAATACCTGCTCTTCAATTGTTATAGTAATGTTCTTTTTAGTCATAAATCTCTCCTTAATTGTATTACTCAAATTCTCAATAAAGGTATGTGGGGTTACAAAAAAGTACCCGTGTACCCGTGTTACCAGTGTACCCGTGTAATTTTAAATAACTCCTTATAGTGTTTTTTCAACATTTGAATATGCAATGTCAAAAATACCCTCACGATTAATGCCCTTCTCATGACATAGCAGTCCACATTCCATCTTTAATTGCTTTAATGAATCTTGCGATAATGCTTTACCTTCCATATCCATTTTAGCTATTATCATATCCTCTATATCTGAAATGATATTCAGTTCATCATCGGAGTAAACTCCATGAAGTTCACCTGCTGTTGCTAATGTCAATCCCAGACCTTTCAATGCTTCTTTGTAAATGTCAATAGCTTCAATGGCATCAGCCACTGTTGCTTCTTTTTTGTATTCACATTTTGCTCTAGCTATTGTCAATCTCTCCAAGGCCTTCAGGTCTCTCGGGGTGATTGGTTTTCCGTCACTTGACTGCATTGCAGTTTGTCTGGTATCAACATAAAACTCCTTAAGCAATATTTTTGCATCCTTGCTCAATACAGGAAAGCAGTTGGCTTTTATCCATGTGATGTATTTTTTAAACAAATCAACATCCAAGATTTTTGATTCATCTGCAATGAAATCCTTATTAAGGAGTGCGTCTGCAAGTTTGGAATCTTTTTCAATATCCACTTCATCTTTCAGAACAAATATCAAATCAAAACGGGACAGATTGGATTCAGGTATGTCCAGCTGTTCCTTGTATAGTTTGTATGGATCGAACTTGCTGTACTTTGGATTTGCACCTGCAAGTATTGAAGTTCTAGCTGACATAATCTGATGCAGTCCCGCTTTGGCTGATGATACACATGACTGTTCCATAGGTTCATTCAAGGATTTCTGTGCAGATGCAGGGAGCTTATCATATTCGTCTATGCTTAATATTCCCGTATCTGCAAGTACTGTAACTCCAGCTTCCATTGTCCATGTTCCTGTAAGCTCATCCCTTACGGTTGTTACTGTCAGTCCCGCTTTAGATGAGTTGGTTCCGGATATGGTAATGTTTTTAGGTGCACGCTGTTTAACGGACTGTATCAGTTGGCTTTTACCGATTCCGGGGTCACCTATAAGAAGAGTGTGTATTGTCCATCTGTCCATATGGCTGGTTTTGAACGTATCGTTAGATGGACGGTTGCCTTCAAATAATTGAAGTATCAAACCCTTCTTTACATTATCATAACCGTAAACCTCTGGAGCGATGCTTTTCCAAAGCAATTCATAAATGTTATCCTTTTTGGATAGCTCAATTATTTCTGCTACATCTTCCTTGGATATTCTTGAATCTTCAAAAACATCCTCAACCTGTGTTATGTTGTGGACATGTATCAGAAATTCATAGGCATCTCTTTTGTTTCTGGATTTGATGGGTTCAATCTTGAAATAGCCGCATACATCAACTACATCACCAACTTTAAGATTGGTGTAGGATGATGCAAGATAATCAAGTACAATAGCTTTGAATTCTCTAGTTGAACCTCCTCCCCTAAGTTCCAATGGCTCTTCAAGTTTCAGTAACCTGTAATTCCTGTAAGTACTTGACTCCTTGTTGAATCTCATTGATTTACTTGTTCCCGCACAGTCCATTCCATCACAGAATGCCGGACGAATATTTTGCTGTGTGGGGTCAGTGACTTCCACGTAATGCAGCTTTCCACATTCCTTACAGATAAAGCATGCAGTTTTCAAATCTGCCCTTATGTCAGTTATGTTTTTAATCATTGCTTTGGTACTTATCCATTTGTTATTGCTTGTAGCATCCAAATCATGGAGGTTGTCCTTTTCAGGTACATTCATGAGTTTTAGGGTAACATTGCCAGTATTGAAGTATTCATCCATCTGATCAATATATGTATAGATTTGATGTTTCCAGAAATCCTTTCCGGTCTGATCAATCAAGTATTGGTTTAAGGATTCATAATCAATACTGACTTTACACTGTTTGTTTTGAGATTTGAGTTCTTCAATATCTTCAGCATGTGTTTTTTTAATATAGTTTATCAACAGTGCTTTACCGCTAGCCATTAGCCTGCTCCTATTTTACCTGAACGTCACGAACAATGAAACTGTAGTAGGTGTAGCTTCCGGATTTCTCTTTAACCTGAATTGTCATTTCACCTAAACGGTTTACAAATTCACGGTACTCTTTGAGGTTGACATTTCTGATGATGTTGGATTTACCAACACTTCCAGCATTTTCCAATTCAAGAATTGAAGTAATGAAGTCAAAGAGCACACTGCCTTTACGGATGTTTTTGTGAATGTCACCATCGTTTTTAAGATTAACATTTATTTCAACGTATAGCTGGTCAGCATCCTGGAAAAGGAAGAGTTTGAATCTGTTTACAGTTTTTTCCTCACCGTCATCGTCGAAGGTGTAGGATGTTACTGAAGACATTTCAGGTCTGCCTCTTAGGAGTTTGCCGTCTTCAAAGTCTTTTAATTCTGCTTTTTCATATCCTTCAGGGATATCTACAATTTCTTCATAGTCAAGTTCTGTACCTGTAAATATTGTTTGTTTATCGTTAAAACTCATATTATCACTCTAAAAAAATATTTAAGAGGAATTATCCTCTTTTATAAATTTTGACTGGTTAATCATTTTTTCAGCTGACATTTCTTCAGCGGATGTTTCACCGGCTCCAATCAGTTCAGCTATTGCACGGTTGGTTGCACGTGTCTTTGCAGTTGACATGATAGTGTGGTCTGAGACTTTGTCTTTTCCTTTCTCAGACCTTGAGCATAATGCATCTGATTCAACACTTCTGCCATTCGGCAGAGTTGCCCTTACGCAGTAGTAGGCTTCTTTAACTCTTCCGGTTTTTGTTCTTTCAATGTTACGATCAACTATTTTTGTATCAACATTGAATGCACGGGAGAGTTTCTGCCATGCTGATTTTTTCTTGAAGTGTCTTTTCACACGAACGTAGTTTCCGTTTTCGTCTTTTTCTTTAACGATTATTTCCTGATAGTCACTGTCATTCAATAATCCTTTGCATAGTTTTTGATAAGCGTCCCATTGTTCAATAGCTATGTCAACATTAGGGACATTATCTTTAGCTAGTATTCCAGTTTCTTCTGGAGTTTCTATGATTTCGGCTTTAACCATTCTTGTCACCTTAATCCTGTGGTTGCTGTTGCAATTCCAATCCATCCAATCACTAAAGCAAATGCAATGCTTCCTATCCAAATCAATCTTGGATTGAGATTCATTGGTTCTTCTTTAGGGTAAAGTCTTGCTGGTTTAGACATTAATATCATCTCTATTGGTTTTTCTAAATCCAACAAGGAATGCTTCGCCTCTTCTGAATTTTACAAATCCAATATCTCCTTTTGAAGCATAGTGAATTAATGACATTAGTTTTGCATGTATTAGTGTGACATAGGCTTTTTTTCTGCCCATAACTAATACTGTTCCGTTGTCATCAATGTGGAGGATAATTTGTTCTACATCACCTTTGGCTACTTTGATCTCACCGTTGTGAGTTAGTATGCCGTGGTAATTGTCTTTGAACTGATTAGCTGAGGTTGTCATGTTGTCCTCGCTGATGCAGTGTTTTGCAAATGGTGAATATCTATTCATTCTACTCACCGTTTTTTTTAATTATTTTAAATATGTCAATAATTTCATCCCAATCTTCTTCAGGGACTAAGACATATCTTGTTCCATCAATTATTTTTTTTAACATGGTTGGTGACTCCTTTTATGTTAATGTAGTTCAACAGTCTAATTTCAATATCCTGATTTGATATAAGTCAAAGAATTCTTTTTCATTAGTGATATTTTCACATTCCGTGATTTCACTGATGGCTTCTTCCAATGCTTGGAAGTTAGCTGGAACAATGATTTCTTTGGTCATACATTTTTTTATTCCAATCATAATTTGGTGACTCCATTTTGTATTATCCAATCAATTTAATTTGTTGGGATTGATCGTATTCAATAGTCAAAATTTTCAATCAGATTGGTCAGAAAAATTATAAAAAATAAAAATAGTAGTGGTAATGTTAAATTTCCTTAATTAACCCATAATAAACATTTATCTTTTAATTGTACAAATGTTTATATATTTTATAAACAAAATTATTATTGGGTTAAGTTTTGGAAAATATTAATTTTTAAC
>CAZQWN010000130.1:0-4556 GCA_964596915.1 uncultured Methanobrevibacter sp. | reverse complement strand
CTGCCATATTGAATTTGGAATAGTCACTGACCTGAATTGTATCGCAGACAGGATATGTTACGATTTCACCCTTTAAAAATGAAAAGAGATATTCTGTAGTTGCAAGGCTGTCCTTCATGGACTGTTCGTAAAATTCCAACGGGGCGTTCATGGTGTAGAAGATTCCAACGTTGATTTTACCCGTAAAATAGCTTGTACCATCATCATATGACATTACGCAGAAAATCAGTCTTTCTATCAAGGCCCTGAATTCGCTTGTAGGCTGGCCGAAATAAATTGGTGAACCTATCAAAAGACAATCCGCATCAAGAATCTTTTCAATTACTGGAGTTAAATCATCTCTCCAGTAACATTTTCCCTTTGTCTTTTCCTTTAGCTTACATGCAAGACAGCTCCTGCATCCCTTGAAAACCAAATCATACAAGTTGAAGTATTCTGTTTCAGCACCAACTGATTCGGCACCCTTCTGGGCTGACTGCATAATCTCTGCAGTGTTCCATGTTTTTCTTGGACTTGCATTGATAACTATAGTTTTCATTTTGAGAGCTCCGCACCTATCTTAAATGCATTTTCCAAATCAGTAGGGAAGTGTTCTTTTCTATATTCTTTTTTAGCATCACCGTCAAAGGCAGACATAGTATATTTGGAATAATCCTTGACCTGAACCGTATTTAGAACCGGATAGATTTTAACTTCACCGTTCAGCATGTTGAAGATATTTGCTGATGATTCAATATAATCCTTCATCATGTTGTCATAATATTCTTTTGGAGCATTCATGGTATAAAACAGACCCACATTCAATTTGCATTCATAGTATGAACCGAAACCTTCATATGAAAAAACACAGAACATCAGTCTTTCAACCAGCGCCCTGTAATGGCTTGTAGGCTCACCGAAATATATTGGTGATCCTATCAAAAGACAATCCTCATCAAGGATTCTTTCAATCAGCGGAGACAACTCATCCTTCCAGTAACATTTGCATCTCTCCTGGTCAGCCTTTTTACAGATTAGGCAACTCATACATCCGTATAAATCAAGTTTATGTAAATCAATGTATTCGACTTCAGCGCCTGTAGATTCTGCACCATTTGCAGCCTCCTTCATGATTTGTGCTGTGCAGAACTTTCTTCTTGGCCTTGCATTAATTACAACAGTTTTCATTTAAATCCCCTTATATAACTAATTAATTAATTATATTTGATTTAATGATTAAAAAAAGTATTTGAAAATAGCATCAGTCAACATTCAATGCTTCATTAACTTCCTTTAGAAACTTTTCAGAATGTAATTTCTTGAAAGTATTTTCATTACACCCATCACCCATTAATCCACGATTAATATAATTTGAAATTAATTGATTTACAGGTATTTTAAGTTGATCAGCCTTATTTTCAACCAATTCTTTAAGTTTTTGATTTTTAATATCATATTTAATATCCATATTATCACCTACATGGCAAAAATCACATTCAATACATCAATTTTTTTGAAATCTGCATCGAATGAAACAATTGTATCAATACCCATTGCCATCATAGTATTTAGAATTGTGCAATCACTATAATTAATAGAATTTCCAAACCAGGAATTAATTTCTAAAGAATTGAGATAATCATCATTAGTTAACTGGACTACATGATTTTTAGAATGTAATTCACAGTGAACTTGTTTAACTACATCATAAGAACCAGTGACTCGATTTAATGTTTCAACAAGCACAGTTGTATTAATTACAGTTGTTTCATTTGAATTTGTCAAATAATTCTTAATTTTTAGAGATTCATCATGATAATAATCTTTAATATCATTTAATGCTTTGAAATAACTACTATCTAAAAAAATCATTATAACACCAACAAGTTTTAAAAATTATTTTCCTGCTGTATGAATACCTTTTTTCTTATCTCTTTCCAAGTTTTGTTTAAAAATTGCATCAATCTCTTCTTTAGAAAGTTGAGGTTGAGTATAATAATCATCACTATACAAACCTCTCCTAATATATCTTTCAATTAATTCATCTAAAGAGATGTTTAATCTTTTTGATTTTTCAATTAATTGTGTTTCAACCATTTCATCACCAATTAATGTTTTTTTCTCAGACATTGTAACACCTCATGATTAATTATACATTTTTTGCCGGAGGTTATTAATGTTTTGAATTACCAATCATGAAGTATTACTTAATTTAATATTTGTAATACCTATTATATAAATATACTTGAAATAGTACTAAAACACTAATATTTTATTTAAATTAATTTAACCACCAAAATCAGAATAAAAGAAATATTTACAACAATGAAAGAGTTTATTTTAAACACTCCCGAGATTATTTCAAGAATATTCCTTACAGCAAAAGTCCTTTTTTACACATATCTCTGTTCAGAATTTTTAGGCCTTGCAGGGTTAATTGCGTTTTTGGTCTATGACAACAGTGAAACCGTAGTCTACATGTTCCTATCTGCAATTGCAAAAGTAATGAGCCCAATTGTTGCCGTTTTTTATAAGGAAAAAGATTATGAAGCAGTGGAATACATCATAAGAAAGTCAATAAGGCAGGTTCTAATTATTGCAGTGCCGATAAGCATTCTTTTTGCAGTGTATCCAGAAATATTTGCATCAATCTTTACAATTGATGATCCTGCTGAAGTCAAAGTAATCTGTTCAGCTCTTCGAATAACATCTATCGGACTTATTGGAAGAAGCCTGTCACTGCTGCTTTCCAGTTACGCTCAGGCAATAGAACAGAACAGACTTGCATCCGTCATGAATCTATTGGAGGAATGTATTGTTGCATTTGGTGGAGGAATCTTATTAACACAGATATTTGGGGCAGAAGGAATTTGGTATGCACTTGTAATGGCTGATGTAGTGCCATTAATATTATATGGAACAGTTTCATGGATATATCAAAAAAATAACAGCGATAGAATCAGGTCAACTCTTATGCTTAAAGAATCAAATACTGCTTCATGGACATACGTCCGAGGACATGACGACCTGGACGATTACTTCACAGATGAGAAAAAGAAATTCATATTAAGAATGGAAGAGTTGCTCTATGAAAAATCACCTAAGACCATGGACACTCTTGAAAAAATTACTGAGAATATCCTGAAAGATGAAGAAATTGACAGTATCGATGTAACTGTAACATATCTTGAGAGAGTAATCACAATTACTTTAACTTATGAAGGAGAATTGATAAATCCAATTACTGATGAAAACAACGATCAATTAGGGTCAATAGACGGTAATGCAGAATACAGTCCAATTTGGGCTATAACCGAGCATATATCAATGTTCCTGCTTAATCTAATTTAAAAAAAAAGTATATTGGAGATATTAATATTTTATCTCCCATTAATTCTATTTTTTAGCTTCAATAACTGTTTTTCCATTCATGTAAGGGACTAACACTTCAGGAACTTTAACGCTGCCGTCAGGCTGCTGATAGTTTTCCAAAATACAGCACATAGTACGTTCTGTTGCAATAGCTGTACTGTTGAGGGTATGTAAGGTTTGAGCATCTCCAGAACCTGCTCTTCCGAAACGTGTTTTGGTTTTACGTGCCTGATAGTCTTTACAGTTGGTACATGATACCAGTTCACGGAATGCACCGGAACCTGGGAACCATGCCTCAAGATCGTATTTTATAGCAGCATTGTCATTTAAAGCTGATGAAACAATAGCTATTACCTGATACGGAAGGCCTAATTTCTGATAGATTCTTTCGGTGACTTCCATCAGGTGGTCATGCTGGTTTCTTGAATCTTCAGGTGTTGAGTAGATGAACTGTTCGATTTTCTCGAACTGGTGAACCCTGAATATGCCTAAAGTGTCTTTTCCGTGTGAACCTGCCTCTTTTCTAAAACAAGTTGAAAGCGCACAGTATCTTAAAGGCAAGTCTTCAGGTGAGATGATTTCATCCCGGTGAAGAGCTGCCAAGGTCTGCTCAGCAGTTGCAATCAAATACATGTCTTCCCCATCCACTTTGTATAATGTCTCTTCAAACTCACCGAGTTCAGAGGTTTCCGCTGCAACTTCACCTTTGACAAAGAATGGTGTCTGCATAGGAATGTATCCTTCAGCTTCAAGTTCTGACAATGCAAACTGAATCAATGCCAAATTCAAATGCAATATGTCTCTTTTCAGGTAGTAGAAACGTGCCCCTGCAATGCTTGCTGCTGTTTCAAGGTCAGCTCCATCTATTTTATTGATTAGGTCAACGTGATTTAAAAGCTCAAAGCCATATTCCGGAATTTCACCGTATGTTCTAACAACCACATTGTCATCTTCAGTGTCTGAAATAGGTACGTCCTCGTCAATGATGTTACCCACTTTGTATCTGTAGTCATCCCTGAGTTTGAGGCATTCGGCATTTTTTGCAGTCAGCTCCTTGATTTCTGCCGCAACCTCTTTGGATCTTTTAACGACCTCTTCGAAATTACCTTCCTCTTTTGCTTTTTTGAATGATTTTGATAACTTGTTTTTCTCAGATCTTAATGAGTTGAGTCTTCTTTCACCTTCTCTCCATAAGGTGTCATATT
>CAZQWN010000129.1:0-4596 GCA_964596915.1 uncultured Methanobrevibacter sp. | reverse complement strand
TGTTGAAAAATCCTAATGCAAAATAAATTATTGAAAAAATCCACAGATAGTCATACCATCTCTTAAATCGAACCTTGTTTTCTCGTTTAGAGTATTCCCCATCAATAATTGATGCGGGACATTCCCTAACACATTTTCCACAACCAATACATAAATCTTTGTCGATTGTTGCAAATACTCCATTTTTAATGTCAATTGCATCCTTAGGACACACTTTAATACAGCACCCGCATGAAACGCAGAAATCTTCATTAACTTCCGATTTATTTCTAGCCATAACAATCACAAAAGTAAAATTTTTATTACATCAATATCTCTTCAACATTGTAATAAAATGTTTAATTTGAATCTCTCCTGCTTGAAAAACCCTGAGAATAATGTTAAAAAAATAAAGGGAATAGTTGCAAAAATATTATTTTTGAACCATAGGAATTAATGTTCCGTCAACAATGCAATCAAAGTTTATTTCTTTTGTCCATCCAAAGTCGGAAAACATGTTCATAAAGCAAACGCCCATGATTTTTCCATCTTTTTTGAGAATCTTATTTACCAAAGCTTTTAAATCATTGACATCGATATTGTTTTCAGGCATTGCCAATCCACCCATCAAAACTACAATGTCAGAACCGATAGGATCTGAAACCTCATCTTTAAGAGCCATACCATAAGATCTCATTTCAAATTCATGACAATTGTCAATGTCAAGCAATGGAACAAAATGAGTTTCTTTATCCTGCACTCCAAAGCTTAAAAATTCTGAAAAAGGAGTGCATAAACCAGGTGTTCCTATGAAAGTAATTTTTGATGCTTCTTGTGCTTCTCTTGCGAATATATTCATTAGCCCTGGAAGGCCATTCATGTCATTAGTTGTAATAATACCACCTAAAATAATATATGTAATAATCAATTAATAACATTTTCTAAATATTTTAGCAAAATAATAAAAAATTTTAAACATCTTCCAATATTATTTTAAAAAAAATAGAAAAAAATCATCTTTCTGAATTAATACCTTTTTCAGAAAGAAAATTGTTTTGAACCTGTACAACTTCGGAGCTGGTGTCCACTTCACTATATGCTTCAAGCAAATCGTGATTTAGCTCCAAAAAGGTATGTCCCCACTTAAAGCCATTCATCAAATCACGCGCTTCGTCTTTAAAACGAGTAATGTATAAAGTGGCACTGATAGCTTCCACAGTTGACAATATGCACGGCTTTCCATAGTTTACAGGATTTGTTGCAATTAGGAAAGGCAAAGACCTGTGATACTTTGATAAAGAAAAGAATTTTTTAGAACTTGACACCTCATTCCATGAGCAGTCAAGTCCTACAACCCCTCTTCTCTGGACATATCTATAGTCCTCATAGGATACAGCTTTTTCTGCATATGGATTTAGGACAATTGCACCTGACGGGATTTTGTTGATGTCATAGACTAATCTGCATTTTCCCATTTTATCCATCTTTATGGATGTGCATTTTTTCCTGTCGCATTCATTTGCATGAAAAACTGTAATTTTCATCCTAACCCTCTAAAGCTGAGGTGTTACCTGCCTTATACTGATGAATGAGTTCCATTTGTTGGGCAAATTCATCTTCGGATAAACCGAATTCCTCATTAATTTTAGGGACATTTTTACTTTCTTTTAAAGTAATGGTTTTAAGCATAGGTTCAATGTAATCAGCATAACCTTGACTAAAAGCATTTGTAGCATTGACATCACTTTTAGCATCAAAAATGGCATATATCAGGTATCCCTGCTTTTCACCCTGGGATTCGCATATTACAATACTCATTGTATTGTTTGAATTGGTATTGTTTGTATCATTTCCAGGCACCGCTTGGGTGAAGTAGATATTCCAGTCATTACCGTTAAATGACCTTTCTTCAGGGTTTGCAACTCCCTGAAGCTCATATATTTCCATTAAAGCAGAGGAATTGTCCACTGTTGAAATATTATATGTAATGTGATGCTGCTTGTCTTCATAGGAATGCATGAATTTCTGAGAATCATTTTCTAAACTTACATTTCCCATGAAACTACCTTCCATAAATTCTGTTTTAAACTCTGTAGTTTGCTTATTGTCATTTCCGTTAAACATTCCAGTAGCAAAAATTACTCCCACAATTGCAATGATTGCAACAACTGCCACTAAAATTATTATCATATTTTTATTTTCCATTATGAAAACTCCATAATTTGTTAGTTAAATATTATATCAAAAGTCTTTAATAAATGTTTATTTTAACTAAAAAAGTTTTTAAAGTAATAAAAACAAAAATCTATTATAAAAATAATAGGTTAGATAAATGAATAAAAAAACTCAATATCAATTATTACTCCTAGTTTTAGTTGCAATAGTTGTGTTTAATGTGGCAATTTTACTAACCGCCAATAATAATTCAGAAAATATCTACAATACAACAGTTATAGGTGAAAACGCAAACGGCACTGTGTATAAAATTGTCGCAGGCAATCCCTCCTCAGAGGATACTGTAGGCATCATTTTAGGAGTTCATCCAAGAGAACATGAAATCCACGAGGCAGTGAACAACACCCTCTACAATATCACAAGTGAAAATGGGGATAAAAACTTAACAAAAAAATATGTGATTTACTATGTTAAGGTTAAGGACAATCTTACTTCCCGTGAAGACACCAGAGCCGCTGGTGAAGAGTTATCCCACAAATATATTGTTCCCAATATCGCTAAGGACAAACCGTTCATTGTTGTTGATGTTCATGAGATAGATCCGATTTATGAATATTCTAATTTCCTGTTTAGCTTGTCAAACAGAACAGCTAAAATAAACAGTTATATCGACAATATAACGGATGGTATGGACATTGTAGATTTTAACTTTACCGAAGGAACCAGTCCTGAAAAAGTTACAATGCCGATAGCCAACAAGGGAATTCCTACAATTTTAATTGAAACATCAATTACCAACAGTTTAAGTGAAAAACAGGAAACTGCCCATAAATTAATTGAAAGTTTAGATAAATTAAATCCATAACGTGATTTAAATGCAGAAGGTTCGAGGAATACTAATAGGAAGAATGCAACCTGTCCATAACGGACATATGCAAGTAATTAACAAAATTTTAGAAGAAGTTGATGAGATTATCATCGGAATTGGGAGTGCGCAGATAAGCCATGAGCTAAAAGACCCTTTTACAGCAGGCGAAAGAGTGGTAATGATTAGTCAGGCATTGGCTGATGCAGGTGTTGATTCTAGCAGATATTACATTATCCCAATGCAGGACATTAATTTCAATGCTATTTGGGCATCACATGTTAAAATGTTAACTCCTCCATTTTCCATTGTTTATTCAGGCAATCCATTAGTTAAGCAATTGTTTTCAGAAGAGGGATATGAAGTCAGACAACCTCCTCTTTATGACAGATTGCATTTATCTGGAACTGAAGTCAGGCGCAGGATTATAGAAGATAAAAATTGGCGGGAACTGGTTCCTAATGCCACTGCAGAAGTCATAAATGAAATTAACGGAATCAAAAGAATTAAAAACTTATCTATTAAAGAAATTAGTGACATATAACAATAGTTATATAATATGAGAACATACTATTTATTGGAGATATTTTTATGGTTGTAAGAGTCATTGAAGCAAAAGAAGATAAAGTAACAACAGCTGATTTAATAGCTGATTTGAAAAAAAGTAATAAAGTTGACTATTCCGGAGCTATCTTTACATTTGAAGGAATTGTCCGTGGAAAAGAAGAAAACATGACCCTTGAAAAGTTAATATTAACTACACCCGACAGGGAAAAAACCCAAAAGGAAATTGAAAAAATAGTTGAAAACGCTAAAATCAAGTACAATGTCAATGAAATATCAGTTATTCACTACATCGGCGAGTTCTATACAGGAGACATGCTGTTTTTAGTTGCAGTTTTAGGCAATCACAGAGGAGAAACCCTCGAAGCCTTAAAAGAAGTTATAGAAACTGTAAAATATGATGTTGAATTTAAAAAAGAAGAAATTTCTAAAGAAGGAACAAAAACCATCCTTGCCGGAGGTTAATATTTGTTAAACCTTCTTTTTTTATTAAATGCAATTAATTAAAAATATATTCAATAAAAAAAAACACTTAAAACCATTTTGAATAGCAGTGGTTATCTTTGCTATACTGTTATTGTTAGAATTGGGATTGTAATCCCATTTCCAAACTTATTTTCCAATAATAACTTCAGTGGATTTGATGACAGCAGTTACATCATCACCTTCAGTTAAACCTAACCTTTCAGCAGACTCTTTAGTAATAACAGCAGTAATAGTATTAGGTTCAGTTACTTCAATTTTAATATTAGCCATAACAGCACCAAGCTCGACACTGGTAATTTTACCTTCTAATTGATTTCTAGCACTAAGTTCCATTTAAATTATCTCCTAAAATATTTATTCCGAATTACATTTTGATGTTATAATTTCACATCATCATGTATTTCACAATATACTATTGTTTCGAATTACTTATAAATGTTTCGTTTTTTTACTAAAAAAGAATTTTAAAATCGATTACTGAAAATACTTCATATCAATATAAAATATAAAAAATTTATTAAAAAAAA
>CAZQWN010000128.1:0-4661 GCA_964596915.1 uncultured Methanobrevibacter sp. | reverse complement strand
GAATTCTTAATTAATTTTTCTGATGAATATTCTTTTGAAAACTTAGATATTTCAGATATAAAAGTTTTTGATGAATTTAGCCATTGGATATGTGCTATTGATGATTATTTATGGTCTAAAAAGGTCAATATTTTACCATTAAATATCTTAAGAAGTGGATCAAAACCTATGTTTGAATCTGATGAAAAACGTAATTTAATTTATTTTGGAGCTCCTGGAACTGGAAAATCTTTTACTTTAAATCTAGATAAAAATGAGTTACTTGAAGATTTTGAAGATAACTATGAAAGAGTTACTTTCCATCCTGATTACTCCTATGCAAACTTCGTTGGAACTTTCAAACCCTATCCTGACGGTAAAGATATTGTTTATAAATACGTCCCAGGACCATTCATGAGAATCCTTAAAAAAGCTCTGGAAAACCCTGATAAACCTTATTTACTCATAATCGAAGAAATCAACCGTGCCAATGTTGCGGCGGCATTCGGAGATGTCTTCCAGCTTTTAGATAGAACTGAAAAGCACAAATCAGTCCATCCAATCGACACTACAGAAGACATGAGATTATACTTAAACCAAGATAAAATCATCTTACCTCAAAATCTCTTCATCTGGGCAACCATGAACTCTGCAGATCAAGGAGTGTTCCCGATGGACACTGCATTTAAACGCCGATGGGATTTCAAGTATTTCTCAATCAACAATGATGATGATTTAATCAAAGACACTCATGTCAAATTAAACAATGTGGACATCAACTGGAACGACTTAAGAATTGCAATAAACGATGAATTATTATCATACAAAATCAATGAAGATAAATGTATTGGACCGTTCTTTGCATTTAATGAATTCATGAATAAAGAAATACCAACTGATATCTTCACAGATACATTCAAGAGTAAAATTATCATGTATTTGTTTGAAGATGCTGCAAGGTCAAAGAGAAATGAATTATTCTCAGGTGCAAAGACTAAAAATTATGTAACATACTCTGAAATCTGCGATAAGTTTGATGAAATCGGAATTGAAATCTTTGCAGATAACATTAAAAATCTCTTCATCACTGACGGTGAATAAATGAAGAATGTCTATATTAAAGAGTTAAAATACTACTCAAGAAGAAAGATTCTTGAAATTCTTCAAAACGATGAAAACATCTTAGATAAGTTTTTAAAGTATGATATCGTTAAATTCACTAGTGATGGATACCAATTTGTCTTTGTTGGAGTAATCATAATTGAGAACATTATCATCAATGTTTATCCTAAATACATTACCTCTGAAAATAATATCCAAGCGGATTTTAAAGAAATCATTCAGGTAATTAAAAAATACAATAAATCCAATGATTTTCGCTACCAAAACGATGAGCTTGAAGACATTTCATACAACCGCTTGTCAATGATGCTGTTTTTTGTAGAAGATTACTTTGAAAACGGAGTCTACTCTAACATTCAAAATATCCTTGAAACTAACGGTAATGGGGAAATTGACTGGATGAGGACTGTTAATGAAAATGTAGCAATTATTAAAAATAATAAACCCTACTACACTAATCTTCAAACCAGATATAAAATCAACGATTTGTTTGACTATTTCAGATTGTTGCATGAATACATTATCACGGAATGTTCAATTTATTTAGAAAAAGCAGGTTTACTTGAACTATTTGACCTAACACCTGCTGAGCTTTCAGATAAGGAGCTTGATGACTTTGGTAGTATTGATTTAATTTTAGAAAGACTTGAAAAAGAGCTTAATGTCGAGTTTAACACTCACAAACAAAAATTATTGCAATCAATGCATTCATATATCTCAAATAAAAACGCCCACACAAATGAAAACTATTTAACATTATATGGTACTCCAGCTTATCATGAAATCTGGGAGGAAATGTGTGCGTATGTATTCGGTGATAAATTGCATAAACGCTTAAAGGATTTAACTTTGCCTGTAAATTTGAACCCTAATTATTCTAAAAATAAAAAACTGATAGATTTAATTAAAAAACCGAAATGGATTTATAAAAACATTCATGAAAAGCAAGCTAAGGGTACTTTTATTCCGGATATTGTAACAGTCCATGAATGTGAATTTATCATTTTGGATGCTAAATATTACAATTTGAAGTTTACTCAAGACAATTTGGATGGCCAGCCTGGCCTTGAGTCAATTACAAAACAATACTTATATGAATTGGCTTTTAGGGACTTTATTAATGATCATGAGTTTAAGGGAGTTAAAAATGCATTTTTATTTCCGACTTATGAAAGTGATATTGAAAATAGAGGTAAAGTTAAACTGGATATTTTATCTGATTTGGGTTTGAAGGATATTCAGGTTATAATGCTTCCCGCAGGTCAAATTAATATGTATTATTTAGATAATAAGAAAATAGATATTGAGGATTTGAATTTATAATAATTTCAATTTTATTATACATTTTTCATTAATTTTTTATGATATTTAATTTTGCATTTAGGTGCTGTCCACTATTTAAATTTAACCTTGCTTGAGGCTTATTTTAATGTGATTTTAATTGATATTAACTACCTCATATAGATTTTCTTGAATATGAATTAATCTTGTTTTTAGGTGGAAAATGGTAATTTTTATTAAAGTTGGATGTCAAAAATTAAATTTAGAAAGCAATTTTTTAAAGTTTTGATAATTTTATGAAACTTTGATTAAAATTGTTTGTTTTGGATACGGCGCACAGTTCTTTTCTAAGGATTTGCAGACTGGATGAATTAAATGCCAATACCTCATATAATGAGCATATCATTCTCTAATTTCGGTGATTTGATGGAATATGTAAAACGGATTAACAACCGCAATCTTAAAAAACTTCTGAAAAAGAAATATCTCTTAGAAGAAACTGTAATGGAAATTAAAACTGCCTGTTTCATACATCCCTCAACACATGTGAAAGACAACGAATACTCATTCAATTACAACTATTATGACGGACGCAAGGTAATTGAACTTTTCACATCCTTGGAGGAGTATAATCTTGTATATGATGATAATGATGAATATGTTCCTTTAAACTGGAGCTTTAACGTTTTTGAACATTCCTTTGACGGGGATACTGAGGCAATACTCATTAATCCTGCAACTGACAGGCTTTTCATTCCATATTGGGTGTCAGTTCTTATAATGGATGATATTAACCAAACAGAGAGGACAATTGAACTTAACAATCGAAGTGTCGGTGTCGATGATTTAAAGGAACTGAAAGGCGAACATGATTATCTTAATGAATATTTGGCTAATAAAAGCAGAATCACATATATAGATAAGTTATTTGACATTTTAAGCGGTTCGGTAGTTTATGTCCTCTATGAGTCATACGAGCCTCTTGATGAATATTTTAAAGGGGATGTGATTTGCAATACGAATGCGGATTACCATTACTATAAAAAGGATGACTATATAATGGTATTCACCGATAAGGCAGATTTTAAAGAGGTGCAGAATCAGGATTATTATTACTGCTATGGAGTCTGCGATTTGATAAATGTTATTAAAATTATTTTTGAACTTGACTACGATGGATTCATATTGAAAACACAGGGCAATGAAATTGAACTGGCCCGCCACAGGCTGCTTAAATACTGGGATAGGATAGTGGAAAATTACAGACATACTGATATTGCCGCAGAATACGCATTCAAAATTCCGGAGGATGAAAAATGAGGGGCTATGAGTTAAAAGTTAAACTTGACGGCTGCACACATGAAATATCAAGAACGCTCCTGGTGCCTGAAACACACTCATTTGCGAAGCTGGCATCGGATTTAAGAAAAATTTTCGATTTGACATTTTTTAATCCGTCACTTTTCAAGTTTCCGGGCATAAACACTCCGCTGTGGGATGTAAATGACCATATTCAAATCAGAGACTTTCTTAGCCTGTTTAAAAAGTTCACATGGGTGTATGCTTCCAAAAACTTGTCATTTGCTGTCAAGGTTAAAAAGACAGACCATGCCAAAAAGTATAGTGTGGTCATGTCATTTGAAGGAAAATATAATCCTCTTGATTATCGAAGCGCATATGAATTTGATGAAATACTCTATGAAATTGAGGCGGGAGAAAGGCAAATTGAGGATTTAACCCTCTTTGACATTGACATGATAAATGAAAAATTCATGAATTCGGGATGATTTTTTTACTCGTCAAATGCTCTTGGACAATTGCTATATTTAAAAAGTTACTATCATAGTATATGATTTCTTTTACTCAAAACCTAATATCTTTAAATGAACATGAAGCAAATATCTGCTGGATTGTTGAAAATCACACTGAATACAATATAAGACAGGCCGTTGCCTATTCCAATCTTTTTTCACATGATTTCGGTGAAATAGGAATGGGTTCGATAAAAACGGTTTCATTTAAGGTTCCATTGTCTAAAGCTTCACTTTTAAGCAGGGCTTTCATGAACTATCTTTTGAATGAGGAGTCAAGGATTCTCAAGTCAAATATTCTGAGAAACTTTTAAACCTGTTTGTTAATAGTGTTACTATTATTCAAATTTAGAGAAAATAATGTCATTTCATAAATTTTTTAAACTTGAAGGCATAAAATTAACATTATGATAAGCTGGTTTAATAATCTTGTCCGAAATTATTATAACGATAATCTGGGATATCTGT
>CAZQWN010000127.1:0-4683 GCA_964596915.1 uncultured Methanobrevibacter sp. | reverse complement strand
AAGTAGATCATATTTCATATTATAAAAATTGGGTGATGAAATTTTTTGGGGTAAACATTTCGTAAAATACTATAGTTTTTTATGGAATTTATGAAAATTTAATATTTATTGTTGATTATATTAATTTTTTATAACTAAAAAATAATTATCAACTAAAAAAAAGAAAAAGAAGTTTAAAACTTCCTGAAAATAACAATTTAATCTTAAGAAAAAATATTCATTTAAATAAATCATTGATTCGATTTTTATCTTCAACATCCTTCTTTTGTTTGAAATAGAATTCAACAAAATATATGGACCTTTTTTTAGGATCCCAAATAAATGTAATTCTAAATCCTGAATTAGACCCCTTATTCATTTTTTCACAGTAAAAAGATTTGACAACAAATGCAGGTAAAAATACAGATTTATCCAATCCGGATATCTGAAAAATCTGTTTATTATCAACTGGAACTTTAAAATTGTTATCCTGAATTTTAATTTTCAAAGCGATTTCAAACCTTTTGAAATCCCTATCAATTGAAGGACATTTAGATTTGAATTTTCTTTTTTCCTTAAGAAATTTCTTATCATAATTCACATCAATTTGATTCATCATATACTCTTTTCACATATTGAGGGTCACGGTAAAATACAAATCCATAATCTATTATTTTACCATCTTCAGTTGCCTTCCACGGCATGTCCCCATGAGAGTATTCACTAATTTGTGAAGCAGTCATATCACTTAATTGTGAAATAACTTCATCAATTACTGAAACTTCTTCTAAGGTCAAATCGGATGATGGTTCTTTTAAAGAAATGTAATTGTACATTACTCCTACCAATGGTAATTTTTTAGTCTTTACTTCAATTTTTTCTTCATTTTCCAATTCAGCAATTGCAATGTCAAAATGAACTGGTGCTGGACCACGAGGTAATTTTCTGTAGGATTCATTTGTTAATGATTTTTCATATAATTCAAAAAAGTTAAAGTCAGAAAAGTACAATAATTTGTAAATTACTGTTTTTCCTACATTAATTTTAAATCCACATTCGGATATGATATAATGCAATACCTTTTTGAATTTTTCCTTATTGAAATCCATAACGTCACTCCTTTGTGGTTTTTTAAAGAATAATTCCAATTAACAATAATTAAATCTCTATAAACTCATTTACAAGGTTAATAAGAAAATTATAATTTATAATTAACTAGAATACTTATAATAGATTATGTACTAACCAATATATAAAATTAGCGATTTAAATGGCTCAAAATTGCTTTTACTTCGTAAAATTGCCTTGAAAAAATAAGAAAAAATAGGAAAAATCCTATCTTTTAACTGTAACTGATTTTTTGACTGTGTCTTTCAGGTAGGTTGCAGAATAGATTATCTTTTTGCCCACCTTAAGATTTGATGTTTTGAATGTTGCCTTTGCAATTCCCTTTGAGTTTGTTTTTACTTTTAAGGTTTTGCCATTGAACTTAAATTTTATAACTTTGTTTTTAAGCTTTTTAGCCAATTTTGCAGTTAGAACAACTTTTTTAGCGGACTTTTTAACATTGACTGATTTCAATGCAAGTGAAGGAACCTTGACTGTTTTTGTTGATTTTGCAGTCTTGAATGTTGCAGTTATTGTGTGTTTTCCGGGGTTGAGCTTGACTGTTGCAATTCCGTTTTTATCGGTTTTCACTTTCCGGGTTTTCTTGTCAACCTTGAATGTGACATAAGTGTTTTTTGCAACCTTGCCGTTGATTGTGACTTTCGCCTTTACTGCATTAGTTGAGACTTTTACCTTTGAAAGTGTAATTTTTGAAGCCAGAATGTTTACAGCAGTGTATACTGTAACGCTTGATCCGTCCTCGCCGAGGAAAATTGCTTCAATATCATCATAGTAACCTTTTTTGAAGTTTTTAAGTGACAATGCTGCTTTTCCGTTTTTAACATCAACCGTGTAGTTCTTACCATCAATGTTAAAGATTACCTTGCCCTTTGCTGTGGAAACTGTCTTAACGACTATGGATCTGTCTTCACCGCAGTACATCTTACCGGGAGTTGTGATGTCAGGATATATCCAGATAGTGTTGTCAACATCGCTGACGTTAAAGTCAGAACCTGTGTATCTCACGTATAAATCGTATTTGCCCGGAGCCAAAGTGTTGATGCTGGCTGATGCAAAACCGTCTGAAAGATTCACTGATTTGTAAATGCTGCCGTTTATGTATACCTCCATGCTGCCCTGCGCATGTAAAGGAAGAGTCAAATAGACCATGCTTTTATCTGAGAACATGTCCTGAGAGACGATTGAATATTTTATTGTGAAATTCATGGATTCAGACACTGAGTAATACTTATCGTCACCTTTAAAATCAAAGATTACTGTGTGGTTTCCAGCATCCAGCCAGGATACGTCAATCTCAATCCAGCCGGATTCATCCATATTGAAATTTCCTATTTTATTGCCGTCGATTCTGAGGTCTATCAAATCCCTGCTGAAGTCTGACGGCACAGTTATTATAATCTGGTTGTCCTCGCCGTATACGAATGAGCCCAAATCCCATATGTCAATGTAATAGCTTACGTTTACTTTTGCCGTTTTTGATTTTGTGAAGTTTCCGGCCTTGTATTGCACTTCAATTATATGTTCGCCGCAGGTTACATCCCCAAACATTGAGTGTAAAAACTCACCGTACTTGTCGAGCTTTTCTTTTAAAACCTCCTTTCCGTCAACAAGTATTGTAACGACACCGCCTGTGTGCTCGATGGTTTTTGCTGTTATGCAGTCATCGTGGTCGAGAACCATTTCTGCCGGTATATCTATTTTCATGTCAACGACTGTGAAGTTGAACGATTTTGTAAACTTTCTGTAGTAGCCATCACCCGAATAGATTACTGTAACGTTATGAGGCCCAAGGTCAAGTGAATTGAAAAGGGATGCATTTACGAAATTGAACTGACGGGAGGTCATGTTGAATGCATACTCCCCGTCAATGTAGACTTTAAGCTCGCCGTCTGCTGATTCCGGCATGGTTAATGAGACATAGCCCATAGGGTCATCCTTTAGGATTTCTGACGGAAATGACTGAATCTCATAGTCGGGAGTGTTTTTCATAATCTTGAGAGTATGGTTTGAGTTGACAATGGTATTGTTAAACAGAATGTTGATGTAGTATGTAGTGTGGTCTGTAATCCTGTTTGGAACTATTGTCGGAATAGCCTTTTCGAGAATTGTTATCGGAATGCTTACAGAGGACGATACGTTTTCGTTGTAAAATTCAACATCGTTTATTGTTGCTTTAAGGTTTCCTGAGGTGTTTTCAGGAATTTCAACATTGATTGAACCAAGGTCATCCTTGTATACCGTATCGTTGAATGACACCCTGATGTCATCAGCAACCGTAGCGTTGTTTGATGCTGATATTGGGCCAATCATGCATACTGCCAGAAGAAATATGAAAATTAACATTATCTTTTTCATAACACCACCTATTTATATATACAATATATTATGGTTAAAGTAGTATATGAATATTGAATTTTGGTTAAAATGAAAATATATGGAAGCTTAAACTCCCATAATCTTAAAAATCATTGACAATGCAAATGGTATGGCATCTATGAGAACGTGAGTTATATAGCTTACAGCCACATTTTTTGTTTTAAGGTATGCATAGAAATAGAATATTCCGCCAAGACCTATGACCAGTATAATGTGGACAATATTTCCGCCATATGAATTCCAGTGCGCCATACCGAAAACAATAAGGGCTATAATGACTCCCAAGACAAGTGAAAGCTTTCTGTTTGAGGTTGCCACATAGACGACATGCATGACAAGGAGAAATATTGATACCTTGAAAAGCTCCTCGCCCAAAAGCTGTACGAACAGCATGACCCAGAACAGCAGATCCATATTTGCATCAAATACAGGATTCATATCTGGAGACAGGCTGAAATATGAAAGCACGCCAATCATGGATAATGAATATATATAGTATGCAATAAAACACAATACAATCAGCCTGATGTCCTTTCGCTCGACACGCCTGAAAAACAGCCCCAGTTTTCCCTTGCTTACATATAAAACAGAAATCAAAACGACAATGCAAAAAAGAAATGACGCAATATTGTCATCGGAAGTTACCGGGAAAACCAATACTCCTATAAAAAGCAAGACCCCTGCAAGCAGAACTATCCAGTCCAATGTTGACAGAAGCGGCTTGCCGTTGTAGAATGGAAAGTCAATATTTTCATTTTCAAAACCGAAAAAATCACCCATTAAATCACCGGTTAAATTTTTGTCATTAATGACACAAATAATTATCGAAACAATTATTTTACATGCATTAAGAGCATAGTGAGAGGTGTATTTCAAGTGTAAAGGCTTGAATTAGCTATAAAGCTTAAATTAATCTTAAAAATCAAATTTAAAGTTGAATGCTCTTGACTTTGTTGAATCAATAAGCAAATCTGGTAAAATGTGAAACGTGTGAAAAATCCCGACTTACTGGCAGAAAATTTCCATACAGTAAAAAGCGCAACATAGCTGAATACAAGGTTTTAAGTGGAATAATTAGTCTTTTTGAAAAATATTCACATTCAAATTGAATATTATTGAAAAGATAGTAAAGACAATTTTAATGTTTGAAATAGAGATTTAAATTAACTTGCGATTTTTCAGGAAAATAAGCGTTTTTTC
>CAZQWN010000126.1:2214-4723 GCA_964596915.1 uncultured Methanobrevibacter sp. | reverse complement strand
ATTGGAAGACATGGTATTAGTGGAGAAAAATCAAGTGTATTAGCTCGTGCAGCTTTTGAAGAAACTGGTAAACATTTACTTAACGCAAGTATTCGCGGTGAAGTGGATGATTTAACAGGTATCATCGAAAATATTATTATTGGACAACCAATACCTCTTGGTACCGGTTCTGTCGGTGTCAAAATGGATTATAAAAATGAATAGGAGGCTAGATGATGGACGTAGATAGAGGAATCAGAGTAGCTGTAGATACAGGGGATGTAACTTTAGGCTCTGAAAAATCAATTCAATCTTTAAAATTAGGAAAAGGCCAACTCGTAGTTGTCGCTGCTAACGCTCCTAAAGAAATTCTTGAAGATGTTGAATATTATGCAAATCTTTCCGAAATTCCATCCTTAGTATATGATGGAACTAGTGTAGATTTGGGTTCTGTTTGTGGTAAACCTTTCACTGTTGCTACATTAATCGTAAACGATCCAGGAGATTCTACTATATTAGACGATTTGAGGTAGATTTAAGTGTCTATTAAATTTAGTGCAAATGAAATTAGATACATAGCTCTTTTCGAAAATATGACTGGAGCAATGGTTAAAGATTGCATTATCGATGATGAACATGGAAAAGTTACTTTCGTTGTTAAGAATGGTGACATGGGACTTGCTATCGGTAAAAAGGGAAGTTCCGTATCTAAAGTTCAAAGAGCAGTAGATAAAGGTGTGGAGATTATCGAATTGGATGATGATCCTATACAGTTTATTAAAAATGTTTTATCCCCTGCAAAATTGCAAACTGTTAAAGTAAGTCAAAAACAGTCAGGCGAAAAAATAGCTACTGTCACAGCAGACAATACCAACAAACGTATTGCTATCGGTAAGAATGGAATCAATATTGAAAGAGCTAAACTATTAGCAAATAGACAACATAATATTGACAATATTATTTTAAAATAGCTTTTATTAGCTATTTTATAAATTTATTTTTTCATTTGTTTTTTTTAAAAAACTTTTTTTTATTAATTATATATGTAAAAATGGATACCTTTATAAAGGTTGAAATATATAAACTATCATAAGATATCTGTACTTTTTTAATAACTTGACTATGTGTGCTTTTTGTCAATGTTTTGAATTTTATTTCAGGATATCTTCTTTTAGATAAACTCATTTTATCTAATTAATTATTATTACTGATTGTATCTTAGAATTTAGATTGTACTATGTTTTATAGTATAAATCGCAGCGGTGGATTCTTAGATATGTTTTTAACAAAAAGATTAGAGGAAAAAATATGCCAGGACTTTTTGCTGCAAAAAAACTTAAAAAGAATAGACAAAATTTTAAGTGGAAAGATGTAGATTACAAGAGAAGAGCTTTAAGATTAGACGTTAAAGCAGACCCTCTCGAAGGGGCTCCTCAAGCTAGAGGAATTGTAATCGAAAAAGTAGGGATAGAAGCAAAACAACCTAACTCTGCTATTCGTAAATGTGTACGTGTTCAATTAATTAAAAACGGTAAACAATTAACTGCTTTCGCACCGGGTGACGGCGCTATCGGATTTATCGATGAACACGATGAAGTAATGATTGAAGGAATCGGTGGACCATCCGGAAGATCCATGGGTGATATTCCTGGAGTTCGTTGGAAAGTTTCCAAAGTTAACAATGTAGCTTTATCAGAAATGGTAAGTGGAAAAATAGAAAAACCTGTAAGATAAGGTGGTTATGTTTATGAGTAAATTATTTGATAAATGGGATCTCGATGAAGTAAAAGTTGAGGACTTGGGTTTAGTAAAATATATCTGCTTGGATGAAACTTTAGTTCCACATACTTCTGGTAGACACGTAAAAAGACAATTCGCAAAATCTAAAGTATCAATTGTTGAAAGATTAATGAACAAAATTATGAGAACCCATCTCAACTCCGGTAAGAAAAACAAGGCTTACAATATTGTTAAGGAAGCTTTAGAAATCATCAACAGAAGAACTAAAAAGAACCCTGTTCAGGTTTTAGTTACTGCAGTTGAAAACACAGCTCCCCGTGAAGAAACTACCCGTATCAAATACGGTGGTATCGGTTACCAGGTTGCTGTGGACATTTCTCCGCAAAGAAGAGTGGACCTTTCATTAGGATTCTTAACCAGAGGTACTTTACAATCTTCATTCAAGAACAGAAAATCTGTTGCAGAATGTTTAGCTGATGAATTGATTCTTGCTTCCGAAGAAGATTCAAGAAGTTTCGCTTTACAAAAAGCTGAAGAAAAAGAAAGAGTTGCTAAAGCAGCACACTAATCATATAATGTTTATATTTTAGGTGGTTATTTTGAGTAGAAGAGACAAAATGATTGCAAAAATCAAAGAATTGATGTATGAACCTGAACAAATCAGAAACATTGGTATCTGTGCTCACATCGATCACGGTAAAACCACTTTATCTGATAACCTTTTAGCAGGTGCGGGAATGATTTCCGAAGAACTTGCGGGGGACCAAAGATTCTTGGATTTTGACGAACA
>CAZQWN010000126.1:0-2114 GCA_964596915.1 uncultured Methanobrevibacter sp. | reverse complement strand
AAACCAGTTTTATTCATTAACAAAGTTGACAGATTAATCAACGAGTTAAAATTAGAACCTGAAGAATTGCAAAACAGATTCTTGAAGATTTTCATGGAAGCTAACAAATTGATTAAGAACATGGCTCCTGAAGAGAAAAAAGATGAATGGAAATTGGACTTCACTAATGGTAGTGTAGCTTTCGGTTCAGCATACCACAACTGGGCTATCAATGTTCCAACCATGCAAGAAACCGGAATCAACTTTAAAGATATTATTGATTACTGTAATGATGAAAAAGAAAAAGAGTTAGCTCAAAAAGTACCTTTATCTGACGTATTGTTAGGTATGGTAGTGGAACACTTGCCTTCCCCTAAAGAAGCTCAAGTTTACAGGGTACCTAACATCTGGGACGGGGACATAGATTCTCCTGCAGGTCAGTGTATGGTAACCACCGCTCCTGACGGACCTTTAGCGGTAATGGTAACCAACGTATCTGTAGACAAACACGCCGGTGAAATCGCAACCGGTAGGGTTTACGGAGGATCCATTGAAAAAGGTACAGAAGTATATCTTGTCGGTTCCCACGGTAAATCCAGAGTACAGCAAGTAGGTGTATACTTCGGTCCTGAAAGAGTCAACACCGACAAAGTACCTGCAGGTAACATCGTATATGTTGCCGGTGCAAAAGGCGCTATCGCCGGGGAAACTCTCTGTTCACCTGAAGACAAAATCAAAGAGTTTGAAGGTTTAGAACACATTTCAGAACCTGTAGTTACTGTAGCTGTTGAAGCTAAGAACACTAAAGATTTACCAAAATTGATTGAAGTATTAAGACAAACCGGTAAAGAAGACCCTACCGTTAAAATCGATATTAACGAAGAAACCGGTGAACATTTGGTATCCGGTATGGGAGAACTTCACCTTGAAGTTATCGGTTACAGAATCAAGGACAAAGGTGTGGACATCACTACTTCCGAACCTATTGTTGTATACAGGGAAACCGTAAGAAAACTCTCTCCACAGGTAGAAGGTAAATCCCCTAACAAACACAACAGATTCTACATTACTGTTGAACCTATCGAACCTGAACTCTTTACAGCTATAGCTGAAGGAGACATCAAGGAAGGCAGAGTCAAAGGTAAAGAAGCTGCCAACGACTTCATGGAACATGGTTTAGATAAAGAAGAAGCAAGAAGAGTATGGTCTGTTCACAACAGAAGCATCTTCCTCAACATGACTCGTGGTATCCAGTACCTGGATGAAGTAAGGGAACTTTTACTCGAAGGATTTGAAGAAACCTTGAAGAAAGGTCCTTTAGGTGAAGAAATCTCCATGGGATTAAAATTCAAACTCCACGATGCAAAACTTCACGAAGACGCAGTTCACAGAGGACCTGCTCAGGTATTGCCTGCAATCAGAAACGCAATATTAGGTTCCATGATGCTTGCAGAACCTTCATTACTTGAACCTATGCAAAAAGTAGTTATCGATACTCCTAACGATTATATGGGTGCATGTACTCGTGAGATTCAAAACAGAAGAGGCCAAATCGTAAATATGGGTCAGGATACTGGAGATATGGCTAGAATTGAATCCAAAGTACCTGTAGCTGAAATGTTTGGTTTCGCTGGTGATATCAGATCCGCTGCTGAAGGTAGATGTTTATGGTCTACTGAAATCGCAGGATTCGAACCACTTCCACGTGAAATGCAAAATCAAATCGTAAGAGAAATCAGACAAAGAAAAGGCTTATCTGCAGAACCATTCCCTGCAAGCCACTACTTAGGTGATTTATAAAATTAAAATTTTTTAATTTTTATATTTTTTTATATTTTTGATAAAAATTCACTAAAAAAACATATCTTTTTATATGTTAAAAAATAAAATAATTTATTAAGCTAACATTTAAGCTTATAGATATGTTTGTTATTAATTTACAAAGAGGTTATTATAATGGCAAAAGAAAAAGAACATCTTAACTTAGCATTTATCGGACACGTTGACCACGGAAAATCCACTTTAGTTGGAAACTTATTAGTAAAAGCTGGTACTATCAATGAACAACAATTAGCTTCTGGAGAAGACAAATTCAGATTTGTTATGGATACTACCAAAGAAGAACAAGAAAGAGG
>CAZQWN010000125.1:0-4738 GCA_964596915.1 uncultured Methanobrevibacter sp. | reverse complement strand
TTCAAATAAAAGCATCAAGGAGTTATGAATTATTTTTTTCTTTTAATCCTCATTAAATATGATTTTAAACCCCTCATGAAAAAATACACAAAATTAATAAACTCCATCATCCCATACAAAGACATCAGAAATTAAGTTGAAAGATTAACCTATACCAAAACGGACCCTGATATATCATTGCAAATATTATTAATACAAAAATACAAACCAAACCGAATTGTTTAAAGACTTTTTTTGAAGAAAGTGGAGCAAATATCTTTATTCCAGCCGGAGTAAACGAATCAAGAACAATGTGAGAAAATACTCCAATGAATACCGCCAGTATTATTTCCAGATAGTTAATGTTGAAAAATGGGATGAATACTATGCTTAGGAAAAATACCGGCAAGAATATCATCAAAAGCTTTTTGTTTAAAAACAGAAAGCTCAAAAGGGCGATTATTATTGCCAATATGTAATACTGGTTTTCAATGATTGTAAATGATGTAGCCAATTGAAATGCCCAAATAACTATAAGAGAAACCGCTGATGTCAATATGACAGCACCAAAAATGGAATGAGTGAAGCTTCTGTGTTCCGAAAAGTAAAAGCAGGCACCTAAAAAGACTATAATCAAACCAATCAGATAAGGTAATTTAAGGATATAAAGTGAAATGAACACTATTAATCCCAGAATAATCAACTTATAGACATTGTCCTTTTTAAATTTATGATCAAAGTCAGGAATATTTGCACCTATCAGAGTTAAAGCAATTAAAAGAGGACTATGAAAAAACATCAATGAAAGAATTAATGCAAATATGGAATGTCCCTTATAAGAAGATATTTTAATCACCTTGTGATTAGTATATAAATATAAATAAATATGGTTAATCCGAGAGCATTTGATGAGTAATATGGAAACATTTATATTGCATTATTATAAAAAAAGATAATGTAAAGTTGATTTTAAAAAAAATACAACTTATTTGAATTTAAATTCAGTACGAAATAATTCACATGCGAAAATAAAACTTGTGAAAAAACTGAATTAACATATATCACCAGGAAAAACAATATGTGTTAACCCGGTGATTGAATGAAGGTTTGGAAAAAATTATGATTATAATTTAATTTTTAAATTAATTTGTTGAGGTCTAATTAAAATTATCATAATTTTTCCAAAATGTGTAAACCAAATTTTAAAAATCTGGTTACATTTTAATTATCCATTTTTAATAACTTAAATACATATCACCTAAACCTTGCATCTGAAATTCAAAAAAATGAAATATCAAACTGATACGGCCCTGACTTTTATCTTACCCCTAACGCTTTACCTACCATACCTGTAGTGAAGCGATACAATTCCTATCACCTTGATGTATTCGAACTTAAGGCATTCAAGATTTTCCTTGAAGTATTACTCCATATTCTTGTTTCCACCCGTGAAGAGAGCCTACATTGTCCATGTCAAGACCTCCTTCATCGATAGCCCCTGATTGAGATGCATCTCATGGAATTTCCGAAACATGTGTGGGCGAAAGAGTGAATATCCACAGGCACTATCCAATCCCAAAGTAAAAATAGTTAATGTTTATATTAAAAAATCAACTACAAATGCTCCAACAATCGGATATTTCATCAATATCCATTGTGTTACTGCATCAGGATACTTAAAATTTCATCAATAAACATAGAAATCTCCAATAATATGAGCAATATGAAAATTCATGATTTAATCTAAGCCTAATCTATTAAATTGAACAGTTAAATTAAAATAGAGTATCTGAATAATTATGCTAAAAGTAACATTTCATATTCCTAGTGATTGAATGAATGTTTGGAAAAAACATGACTGCAACGAAATATTAGTTGAAGTCTGAATTGCTTCATCATTATTTCCAAATTTTTGCAAAAAAATGAAAATTCGTTTTACATCTAACCTTATTGTGACCAAAGATAAATATACTACACATGAAAGTTAAAATCATAGGCCAAAATAATCCAAAAAGCTTTTCATCTGAGAATAGGACCTCTCAACACTGCCCCGAACAATATTGCCGAAAGGACATAAAACCTCACATGTAACCGCAGGAATCTTTTTTAAATTGCAGACATCTTCAACCGCCCCTTTATATGAAGATCCTGCAAAGTCATATGAAATCACATCACAGCCAACTGAACGGGCAACATAATTTGCTATGAGAAAGCTTTCAGGTGATGGAGACTTTGATGAAAAAACTGATTCAAAACCAGGGTTTGAGTTAAGCGCAGTTGAGTGAAAGTCTCCGACAAAATCAATTCCCAAATCCAAAACTGCTTTTAAAATCAAATTGCTCAAGGAATTATTAATATGAGTAGAACGATTCAAATCCATTGAATTGAATGTGCGTTCATTCATCATAGAGGATTTTGGAGATGCAAAAGGAATAAAATATAAATCTGCACTCAAATCTTTATCAAGCAATTCATTCATCAATTTTAAATTTGCAATTTGAGGTGACAGTTCATTTCCATGAATCCCTGATAAAATCAAAATCTTTTTATCACCGCCACCCATCCTGAAAATCGGTGTTCCAAAAACAGATTTTTCCAAAATAAATTGATTCAATTTGTTAAGCTCCAAATTCCCAAAAAGCTGCTTGTTCCGGGAAATGTAGCCTCCTGAAAAATCACAGAGATATGCGATTTCAAGATTTTCAAATTCATCAATTTTTTTAAAATGCATAATTAATTATACAGTAACGCTCTTATTTATAAATTAGGGATTACATTGAAAAAATATATCAAGAATTTAATTAGATTAGTCAATTATGAAAGGGATGCTGAAATCGAACTTATGAGATTTGAAATAGCTCATATGTCCGGTGAAAAAAGGGAAGAGCTAGGCCGTGCCATCAACAAGGTGAAAGGAAAATATGTTGGTGAAGAGCTGGGAATGAAAATCGTCCAGTTCGGAAGGTCCGAGAAAATCGAAACGGAAATTTCAGTCGGAGACATGGTGCTGGTAAGTGCTGCAAATCCTCTTAGCAGTGACTTTACAGGGACAGTTACCGAAAAGGGAGCAAGATACATCAAGGTGGCATTTGACAAAAGAATTCCAAGATGGGTTGTAAAAAAGAAAACACGGCTTGACCTGTATGCCAACGACATTACATTCAGAAGGATGGAAGATAACCTTAAACACCTAAACCTGAAAGGTAAAAACGCTCTGGAATATATCCTGAACGAAAGAAATCCAAAAAAGAACCGTCCTGTACCCTACATTAACTATATTGATGAAAACTTAAATGACTCCCAGAAATCTGCAATTGAAAACGCCCTTTCATGCGAAAACTTTTATCTGATTCACGGCCCTTTCGGAACAGGTAAGACAAGAACACTAGTCGAGCTGATTTCACAGGAAACAAGGCAGAACCATAAGGTCTTGGCAACTGCTGAAAGCAATGCTGCTGTTGACAATATCCTGGAAAGACTGATGGATAATAAAAAATTAAAGCTTACTAGGCTGGGACATCCTCAAAGAGTTTCAAAACATAACATTTCACAGACTTTGGCTTATAAAGTTGAAAATCACAAACTGAACAAGAAAATTAAAAAGATTAAAAACAAGATTGATAATTTAATCGAAAAGAGAAGTTCCTTCACAAAACCTACACCGCAGTACCGCAGAGGCTACGGAGACTATGATATCCTCTATAACGCATCCAAAGGAAAAGGAGGAAGAGGAATATCTCCCGATAAAATGAAGTCGATGGCACAGTGGATTGAATACAACCAGCAGATTGATGAGCTTCACGATGACATAAAACGAGTGGAAAACAAGATGATTCGAGACATCATCGAGACAAGCGATGTCATTCTGTCCACCAACTCATCAGCGGCACTGGAATCCATTTCAAGAACCAAATTTGATGTTGCAATCATCGACGAGGCATCACAGGCCACAATTCCAAGCGTATTAATTCCAATTGCCAAGGCTCACAGATTCATTCTGGCAGGTGACCACAAACAGCTTCCACCGACAATAATAAGTGACAAGGCCCAAAAATTAGAGAAAACATTGTTTGAAGAACTAATAAAAATGTATCCGTTCAAGTCTCAACTGTTAGATGTTCAGTACCGTATGAATTCACTTCTGATGAAGTTTCCGAATGAAGAGTTCTACAACAACAATTTGAAAAGTGATGCGTCAGTCGATGACATTACCATCAATGACATGCTGACAACCAGTAACCATGAAGAGCCAATGCTTTTTGTTGACACCTCAAATGTTGATAACACCGGTGAAAGGCACCTCAAGGATTCAAAGTCAATCGTCAATGAAAGTGAAGCTGAAGTCGCAGTAAAACTTGCAAATGATTATCTGAAAGCAGGATTAACCGAAGACGACATCGGAATTATCAGTCCATATGCTGATCAGGTGAAAATCATCCAGGACAAAACCCCTGTTGAGGTCAAGACCGTTGACGGTTTTCAGGGAAGGGAAAAGGAAATTATCATTATTTCAACTGTCAGAAGCAATGAGGATGGAAACATCGGATTTTTAAGAGACCTCAGAAGATTGAATGTTGCAATAACCCGTGCAAAGCGTAAACTGATTATTATAGGCAATGTCAACACCCTGAAAACCAATCCGACATATGAAAGACTGATTGAGTTTGCAATGAAAAACAATGTTTTGGTCACGATATAATTTAGGGGACTGTCAACAGAAATGTTGGTGAAATAGTCAAAAATCCGAAATTTGATAATT
>CAZQWN010000124.1:0-4749 GCA_964596915.1 uncultured Methanobrevibacter sp. | reverse complement strand
TATTGTATGAAAATGATAACATTTATATACGATGAAAATAAATATTACTATTGTATGCAAGGGTGCCCGAGCGGCCAAAGGGGGAGGACTTAAGATCCTCTGGTATAGGCCTTCGAGGGTTCGAATCCCTTCCCTTGCACTATCTTATTTATTCTCGATTTTTCATTGCTTTAGTGGCTCAGCCGGTAGAGCGCTACCTTGGTAAGGTAGAAGTCGGGGGTTCGAATCCCCCCTAAAGCTCTTTAAACTATTTTTTAATAATTTTAACATTTTCTAAAGTTTTTATTTTGTCAAAATCATTATTTAAAAAAAGTAATAATATTTCTAATGTTTTTTTAATGCCGTCTTCTGATCTGTTGAATAAATCTTTGCTGTTTAATTCATTTAAATCCGCATATACGGAGGTGGTTGTTATAATTTCATATTTGTCTGTAATGATGGATATTCCCCCTCTGCCAATACCTGCGGTAGTTCCAATAGCTATATCGCATTCACTTAATTTTTTCACAGCTTCTGCCATTATTTTACAAACTTCCAAATCTCCTTTTTCATCATAGACCTTGATGCCTTTAATTAATTTTTTTGGTTTGGGAGGATTTTCAACATTCAATATTTTTTTCACAGCCTCAATGGTTGGAATGAATAAGCTGCATGTCACGCTAAGCTGTGAATAGTCAAAATCACCGTATTCTTTTGGATTTTCAATATATTCAGTTCCGAAATTCCCTTCATAATTTTGAGCTATTGCATGCAGTTCCCTTCCAATCTTTCCATGGGTGAAACACTCGGCAGTTGCTATTTTAATCATATTTATCTTTCAATAATTTCAATGCATTTATTGTTATAGTTTTTGCAACTTCATCTAAAGTGTAGGGAGTTACAGGTTCATTGTCCCTAATCAATTTGTTTGTTGTCAAAACCAAATGGTTTTCAGTTATTCCGTTGGCTCTTAGCTCTTCAACAGCGGGATTTGAATCATCATATTCGGAAATATCCTTAATTTCAATGTTTTCATTTCCAAAACCGAATATTCCTGCAGTTCCTATTGTTGTCGCACCTCTTTCATGTGCATGCTTTATGATTTTGGCTGCAGTAGGTATGGTATTTCCTCCTGCAATAACGATAATTACCACATCGCCTTTAATCAAATCTAAATTTTCTTCGCCGATATATTCGGGATAACTTTCCACATTTCTATAATTTTCATCATGGGTGCATATCTGTTTTAAAAAATCAGGTTTATTCTGACCAACTTCAGCGCCCAACATGGTAAAAATCACATCTCCACCATCAATTTTTTGCCCGTCAAATGCGCCGATGACTTTCGGTCCGCCTCTGTGTACCTGAATTAAATTTATTCCAATTCTCAAACCTAATCTTCCGCAGCCCACCAAATCAATTCTGCCATGGGGGACTTGCTTATCTTCCATTTTTTGTATTTCATCACTCATTTTATCACATTAACTTTTCAATAGGTTTTTTGTCTATTACTTCAATGTCAATATTTAATTCGTTTAATAAATTTGCCAATTGATATAATCCTGGAACTTCACTTTCATGATGTCCCAAATCTATAAGGGTAATCTGTAAATTTTTAGCTAAAATTGCGGTTTCTTGACACAAATCCCCTGAAATTAATACGTTTAAATTTTGATTTTTGGCTAATTTAATGTATTCGGGGTTTTTCAAGCCGAAACCGGATATTATTCCAATATTTTTCATTTCCTTTTCATCATCGATAACATTGACGACACATACATTTTCAAAATTATCCATTATTGTCTCTTTCAGTTTTTTAAATGTGTAGTTGGATTTGCATATTCTTCCAATGTTTGTTTTTTTGTCAAAATAATCTACGACTGTTAATTTTAAGGTTTCAGCCAGTGCCTCGTTCGCCCCACCATCAATAATGTCCCAATTGGAATGGATTGTATATGTTGGGGTTTTAGGCTCAAACAACGGAGGATGATGGGTAACTATTAAAGTATTGTCATTAAATTCATCGTCTTGAGGCACCAAATCCATGAATATTTTAATTGAATGGATGTCCAAATCTAAATTGTATTTCCCCATCAGTCCAACAGTATCGGATGATAATGCCAGATTTTCAGGTATGTTTTTGTCTAAAAATTCAATAATCTCTTTAAGCTTCATTTAAATCAGATTCAATTTTTGAAATTTCAGTTTCAATAATCTCATCACAATCAAAAGGATCAATTGTAGATACTTTCAAAGCTTGTTTATCAACGGATTTTATGAATTTTTCAATATTTTGTTCTTTAAATATTGTCTCTTCAAAAAATCTCATTTCGCAGGCACTGTAGAGGACGCCCTCCTTTTCAAGACAGCTATTTAATACGTTTGTCAAAACTCCAATTGTCAGTGTCATTGTTCCTGAAGTTTTAGTGTTTATTCCTTTTGTTTTTATGATTCCTTTGTTTGGAGATTTTGCGGCGTTCAATCTATTCTGTATATTATTTTTGTCAGCCAGAAGTTTATCATTGTCTTCAGCAACCGGATCTTCTATTATGAATGCTTTCACATCAAATTTTGAAGATTGCTCAACGTTGATGCCTCCAAAACCTGTTGTATCAATCACTACATCTCCCGTGTATATCAAATTCAAATCAGATGAAAATTCAACAGGATTTTTTAAAGTCCCTCCAATTTCAGTATTCAATAATTCTTTTAAATGAGGATAAATGTCTATTAATAAGATATTGGTATAGTTTTCACTTAGTTTTTTTACAATGCCCACGCCTGTTAAGTATGTTCCAATAACAATTATTTTACTGTCTCTTTTAAGATCTAATGATTCAATGTAGTCAAAAACAGATTGGGATTTCTTGTCAATAATTTTATTAAAAATGTCTATTAGTTTTATTTCAGATTTAATTGTAAATACTTCAGATGTAATTCCGGTATCAACATTCATTTTTCAGCCTTCCTTACTAAATCCAATTTTTTCCAATGCTTCACATGCCTCTTCATAAACTGCCTGTTCAATAGAGTTTCCATGAATCAGATGTGATGGGGAAGTTCCACATGTTAATATTCTTCCTTTATTATCTATAAAAATAAGCAACGATCCGGAACCTGGAATTCCTAATCGTCCCCTTGCAATTATTACGTCGGCATCACTTTGGTCTAGCGCTATGTATGCCTTTGCAAGTGCAGGTATTCTACTAGTGTCTGCAGTATTGGTGTTTATTTGAAGTATTTCAGCTTCAGGCAAGTTATATTCTTCTAAAACTTCATTTAAAACTTCTACTTTTATCCCATTTTTGTTTGGAACATAAATTTTTTCAGCATTTTTAATATAATCCTGAATTTCCTTAATTTCTTCAAGAGTATCTCCGAATCGGCAATTATTTCTAGATTCTTCAAATGCATTTCTTATCATATTTTCAAATGCCATGTTATCATATCTTAAAAGTAGAGATTAAATAGTTTGAGGTATTAATCCTAATTTTTCAATTACATTTACAACTTCAGTATAGTTGCCGTATTCCGGTGAACCGACACCTTTCACTTCATGAGGATAATTATCTGCAATGACAGTTGCTAGATTATTTGCACCGGCCTTTAGAGAAAATTCCACATTTTCCGGACCCACTGTTGGTGTTGGCATGGTAATTCTAATTTCAGGATACATTATACGTGTCACTGCAACTATCTTTAATTGTTCTTTTAATGGAAACGGTATTTCATTGGCCATTGGTGTATCTTCATATGGGTTAAATCCCATTATTGGAATTTCTTCCAAAGTTTTGAAATTGCCTAAATAACGTAAATGTTTCAATCTATCTTCTACGCTTTCACCAAGACCTAACAGCAAACCTGAAGACAATCCGATTCCAGCATCACTAACTCTTTTGCATGTCAAAATTCTTTGATTTAATGAGTCGCCGGGTTTTCTTTGATAAAATATGTCTTCATTAATTGTTTCTAAATTACAACAAATGGTATCTGCCCCTAGTTTTGCTAATTTTTTTATTGCTTCTTCAGTCAAATCTCCACCGACATTAACTAACACTTCTAAATTTGAATTTTCCTTAACAATCCTGCAGGCATTTACTGCCTGTTTTCCTTTATATCCATATCCTCCTGAACAACTAACGCGAGGTATATGTGCTTCTTGGATGGATTCGACTGCAGTTAAAATTTCTTCATCTGATTTATAGAATGCATTATAATATCCTTTTGAAGAGGTTTCTTCTGCAAAACCGCAGTATTCGCATCTTGGTTGAATTTGGCATTTGTTGGTTATATGTACAGTTGATGTTAATTTGATTATTTTTGATTGATTATCTCTTATCTGGCAAGCTACATTGAATAATTTTTCTAAATCGTCATCATTATCTATTTTTAACAATTCCAAAAATTCTTCATCGCTTAATTCTTTTCCTTGTTTTGCTTTATCTAAAATTTCATCAATCATATAACATCTAACTCTCAGATTATTTTTTTAAAATCAGATAACTTATTTTTCAATGATTATTACAATTAAAAAATAAGTTATAAATTGTTGATATGAATCAACAATTAACTTATTGTTTTTTATTTATTCGTTTTTACCTAAGTAATCTAATACGGTAGGAACGATTTCTGCTAATGAACCGAAGTTCATGGAGTCAGCAGTTCCTAATAATGCAGCAGGGTTTAAAGCATCGTCCATTTTGTCGATACCTTCGTTTTGCATTAATGCGGTTACTTGGGTTAAAGCTTCGTTAGCCATCATTTGTGCAA
>CAZQWN010000123.1:0-4766 GCA_964596915.1 uncultured Methanobrevibacter sp. | reverse complement strand
TATACAGTTACTCCTATTTTAATTTAACATGTTGCTTGTTTTAAATATGTAAGAAAATATTAATATATATTAAAATTTAAAGATATTAATCATAAATTATTGCATAAATTATATGAACAAACCACATATATCAATGAAATACACCTCATTAAAGATAAACATTTACATATGTTTTATTAATGTTTTTGGAAAATCATATAACTGTAAAAATGTTTCAATACACTAATTTAACTAAAAATAAAATAATGAAGGATTTAGTATGGATAATAAAAAAATAATTATAATTGGAGTGATTATTTTAATCATTGCGGCGGGAATTATTTTTGTAATGTTAACCACAGTAAACTATGAAAGAATTGACATAACTCCGAATGGTACAACTATAGAAGTTCCGGCCAATCAAACAAAATATAACGGCAATTATGAGGGTGCTAAAATTTGGAATTGGAACAACGGAATACTAATTACATACAACAGCCACGAGGACAAAAATATTATCAAAGTAAGTGAAATTGGCTTTAATACTGTGAATGAATTAATCAAAAACGGCGAAAAACAGGATATTGATGGTTTTACAGGTTATGTAATAAATGCAGATGATCTATTGGAAATCAGCATATTCGACATCATTAAAGTAAATTATAACGGCAAATTCTACTGCATCCCATTATCCAATGAAAGCAGCCACGACAACATCATAATTTGCTGCAACAACAAAGATATTGCAGCACATATGGCAAAATCAGTAGTGTACAAAAACGTTTATCCAGACAACAACAATCTAAACAACACCCTTTCAAAAGTAGCGAATATGACCAGTGACTTACAATCCTTAGCAAATGAGTATGCAAATGTCAGTGATTTACAATCATTAGCAAATGATTACCTTAACAGTGCTGATTTAAACAATGCCAAATCCTCAATAGAAAATCAAGCTGAGGATTTGCTTTCTAAAAGTCAGGTTAGAATTTAATAAGTAATTATTGAATTTTTTGACAACCCCACGTTAAATATTTTTAAATACCTTATAAATCTGGAAATATTTTAAAAAACAGGACGTTGAATATGTCCATCTAACTGCAATGGAAATTCTAATTTAAATAATGTTATTACATAAATTATAAATTTTAAAGGTTAATGGAGCGGAGATAAATGCTTAAAAGAAAGATAATGAGAGATATGATTGAATATAAAGTGCAATTCATATCCATTTTTCTGATGGCATTTATCGGAGTACTCGTATTAACCGGAATGTATATGGATACTACTAACTTTGAGACAACACTTGATGACTATTACCAAGAAACCAATTTAGCTGACGGATGGATTTATTCAGATTATCTTGTTGATGAATTTGTAGAGCAGGTATACCTATTGGGAGCAACCACCGAAATGGAAAGACAATTGGTTGTAGATTCTCAGGCGAAACTTGAAAACACTCCCGACATTACTCTGCATTTTGTTGAAAACAACACAATATCCAAATTTTATTTGATTGAAGGAAATGAATTGGATATCAATGATTCTGAAGGCGTGTGGCTGGATAAAAGTTTTGCAGATGCCAGAAATCTGAGTGTTGGAGATGAGATTACATTTGAAAGCAACGGAATTGAAATCACAAAAGTAATCAGAGGTCTGGGCTATTCACCGGAATACGTCTATAATTCCCCCGCAGCTACAACAGTGCCTGACCATAATTCCACAGGTTTTGCATATATGTCACATAATGCATTTCCATCAGACAATATAACCTATAATGTCCTCAATGTAAAATTTGATGGAACCCCCGAAACGTATTCCAAATTGCTTGATTACCGTTTGAATGGATATTACACTACATTTTTAGAAAAAGACAACCATTATAGTGTAAAGGTAATTGAAGACTCTATCAGTCAACAAAAAGCATTATCTGCCGTATTTCCATCAATTTTCATTTTCATATCCATGTTAATGCTATTAACAACAATGAAAAGAATCATTTCACATCAAAGAACTGAAATCGGCATTCTTAAGGCTAACGGATTTAGAAATGGAACAATAACTTGGCACTATATGATACCGGGTTTTTTATTGGTGACATTAGGAGCCCTATTAGGCTCACTTTTAGGACCCGCCATGTTCCATGAGATTGCCAATCCATCAAGAATATTTTATTTCAAATTCCCATACTGGCATTACACATGGTTTATCAATTCTTTAATTTTAATTCCGATTATGGGAGCATTTTCCCTCCTTGTTTCCCATTATTCAATAGAAAGTATTATAAATGAATCCCCTTCCCTCACTATAAAACCAAAGGCGCCTAAAAATGAAAGTTTATCATTTTTTGAAAGACTGAACATCTGGAAAAAGATTCCGTTTACTTTCCGTTGGAATTTCAGAAACATCAAAAGAAAAAAATTGAGAGCAATATTGACCATCGTTGGAGTAATAGGATGTACAGTACTTTTAGTTTCAGGACTAGGATTACTCGAACAGATGAATGAATCAAAAGACTGGTATTTTAATGACGTCAATAATTTTGAATCCAAATTAATAGTTGACAGTAATGTCAGCATGTCTGAAATCGATGCCATTGCTGAAGAAGTTAACGGCGACAAGATAATGGAATCAACCATTGAAATAACAACCAATAAAACGGAAGCCGCTTCGCTACTGGTTTTAAACGATTCGAATTTAATCACGATAACCGATGACAACCATGATAAAATAGAAATTGGAAATGATGAAGTGTCCATTTCAAGAAAAATGGCGGACATTATGAACGTTAATGTTGGAGATACAATTGATTTTCACGTTCTTGGTTCAGATAAATATGTTAAAGTTAAAATTGATAAAATGCATTCAAGTCCATTTTCCCAAGGACTTGTCATGTCCCCTGATAAATTAGAGAAATTGGGTTTGGATTATGCTCCAACAAGCATTGTGACTTCACAACATATTACTGAGCCGCATAATGGCACCAGCATAATTTATTTAAATGATTTGATTGACGGGTGGGACAAGATGGAAGAGACTTCTATGATAATAATCAACGCATTAATATTTTTTGCAGTTATTTTAGTGGTGGTTGTTCTTTATAATTTAAATATACTGTCGTTCACTGAAATGGAACAGGAGATTGCAACACTTAAGGTTTTAGGTTTTAAAAGTACATTATTAACAAAAATATTGGCAACACAAAGCTTATCTCTCATAATTATAGGTTTTATACTGGGCATTCCTATTGGTAAGTGGATTCTATCCATATTGATACCCGCTTTTGGAAATAACTTCTACCTGCTACCGAAAATATCAGTTAAAACAATGGTAATATCTTTTATAATTATAATATCAACATCAATAATTACAACTTCACTATTCTCAGGTAAAATTAAAAAATTGAATATGACAGATGCACTCAAAGATCTGGAAAGGTAATTACATTTCACACATATCCCAAAGAAATACACGAGAAATTAAACATCAAATTTTTCACTAAAATAATAACCCAACAATATTAAAAATAACGGCCAATAATTTTATAGTTTTAAGAGTTATTCTAATTTTAAATAATTGACTTTTCAATATAAATTAATATATCAAAAAAAGAATCAGATATTCCATAAGAAATGTATATGATTTGAAAATAAAAATCTATAAAAAAATAAAATAGCAATGTTTATCCAAACCAAAATATGATTTGGATTCATTGCATCTATTTAACTTTAATATTTATCTTTTTAGTTACTTTTTTATAGTAGGCGTTACCTTTATAGGTTATTACAGATTTAAAAGTACCTTTTTTAGTTAATTTGGTAATTTTAAAGGTTGCTTTACCTTTACTATTAGTTTTAGCAGTGTAAGTTTTACCTTTCACTTTAATAGTAACCTTGGTGTTTTTCATAACTTTATTTTTATTATTTTTCAAGGTTATAGTGTACTTTTTGGTTTTTACAGTGCGTTTAAATGTTTTGGTTTTAGCTGTAATTTTTGGAGTTCCTTTATTAACAGTTAATTTAGCATTCTTAATAGAGTTTTCATAAAGAATATCACCTGCAAAAGTAACAGTTATAGGATATGTTTTTGGTTTTAAATTGTTTGGAACTGTAATTGAGAATTTACCTGCAGAGTCAGTTACTCCGGAATATGCAATATCATTATAAACAATGTAAACTTTTTTACCGCTTATTGGATTAGCAACATAATCCCTTAAAGTAATAACAATCTCTTTTGTGTTTCCATAAACAACACTTACATCATCCGCATAAAGTACAGTAGGAGATTTAATACCTAATATTGATTTTCCAGCATCTTCTATGAATTTTTCAATGTCTGAAATGTTAAGAAGTCCAGAGATATTTAAATCATCAATAAATTTAGTGATATTATTTACGAAATCAGTGATATTAATTAATTTCATAATGTTGGAACCATCAATTAATTCAGTGAGATTCAAACCATTGAACAAATCTCCAACAGTTAAATTATCAAATATACCAGTATTTTTTAAATTATCCCAAAATACACTAACGTTTAAATTTCTTAACAAACCAGAAGCATTCCAACTTTCTAACACATCCGCAATAGTTAAACCATCAAATAGATCAGTGGAATTTAAATATGCCAATAAACCATTATTTTTCAAACTATTGAACAAATCTCCAACAGTTAAATTATCAAATAAACCAATATTCTTCAAACCATCGATTAAATTCACAATTGTCAAATTATTGAATAAGGTTGTATTTTCGAAATCATCAAATAAATCAGTTAAATTCAAACCA
>CAZQWN010000122.1:0-4789 GCA_964596915.1 uncultured Methanobrevibacter sp. | reverse complement strand
GAAACATCGATAGTTTCTTCAGTTGGTTCTAAGTGAGCAATATTACATCTTCTGTTTTTAACTGCTACACCAACAACTTCTACAAAGTTTTCGTCGATGATTTCTACGATTGCGCATTTTTCGCCTGCTTCTCTACCAGCAATTTTAACACATACTCTTCCTACTTCGATTGATGCCATTTATATCACCTTTAATGTTTGAATAATGATTTCTGATACATTTTCAGGATTGAAAGTATCAGTGTTTATAATTAAATCATAGATATCCATATTAGAAATATCAATATTATGGATTTCCATGTATCTTAAGGCTTCACTTTTTTCACGAACAATAATTTCGTTTTTGGCTACATCCACAGTCTTATCTTCTCTTTCAGCTATTCGTTTAGATCGAACATCAAATGGAGTTACTAACCAAAGTCTTAAATCAGCATTATCAACAAAATATGCTGATAATCGGCCTTCAATTATTAAGTTTTCTGCTTCAGTAGCTTTTTGAGCTTGCCTTTTATCAATTTCTTTATCAATATCATCATTACCTTCGGCAAATTCACTAAATTCAAGAACACTCATACCTCTTTCTGCAGCCATTTCCCTAAAAACAAAACCTGCAGAAATATAAGGAATATCCAACTTTTCTGAAAGTAACTCAGCAGTAGTTGTTGTTCCTGTTCCAGCTAACCCGCCGACAGTAATTATCATTATTTTCTAGCCTCGTTTTTGAAATGTTTACGAGCACAGCTTGAACATAAGTAACCACCAAATGGACGGTTAGGTCTTTTAGCTGTTTTTGATAATTTTCCAATTTCATATGGACGTCCACGAGGAACTCCATGTAACACTTGACCACACTCAGCACAAACATGCTTAGATGGTTTTTTCTTTTTATATCTTAAAACATTGTCCCCACCGGGAGTGTTTTTATGAACTCTTTTATATGATCTTGATCTAAACCTATTTGCAGGCATTTAATCACCTATAAATTTAATTAATTAAAATATTTAATAATTGTGTAATAGCGTATTCTTAAAATAGAATATTATAATATATTTTTTTCATCATTAATAAATGTATAGTTTATGGCTGATTTAGAACCCCTGTTTAAATCCTAAGAATTTTCTTAAAATCTGGCTCATACCAAAAGTACAAATCATGTACCATAATAACCAACCAATTCCATATGGTATAGTCGCTTGACCACCATATAAGACACTACCAAGCACATGCCAAATTGGTGTTAATGTAACCCAATAGACAGTTTTTGGTAAAATTATAACTAAATTATGAATTGCAGAGGTTCTCATCCAGAAGAATATCAAAATAATCGGTACAAAAGTAACAATCATAGGTTTGAATTGATCTGTCATCATATCTGTCTGATCCTTCATCATCTCAGCTTGTTTGGCTTGGAGTTCAGCCATCTTTTTACCGTCCCCTCTTTTTTGAGCATCTCTTAATTCCTTATTAAATTCTTGCATAGATTTTTGCCTTTCATTTAACGCATCCTGATCAACCAAATATTTATTGGCAACAGTTGTAATTAAAGATACAATAAATGCAATAATCAAAACTGTTAAAGCAGGATTGGTTGGATTTGGATCTAAAGCCAGAATTGGATTAAAAATAGCATTTAATCCTTGATAAATAATTCCCATTGGATCAAACATAATCATACCCCTATAAATTTAATACATCTACTAATTTTGCAACTGAAACTTCTAAATGATTATCAGGATTCTTTAAAATTTTAACAGTAGCTCCTGTCAATGTCGCATAAGCCATTGAGGTAGCCCTGTTCATTTCTTGATGTAATTGAATTTCATTTACTTTTTGTAAATCACGTTCACGAGTATCATCATTTAATCTTCTATAAATAATCTCATCAGGATTAGCTTCAATCAAAATGAAAAGATCCGGTTGTAACTGTTCTAAAACCCATATAGGAAGACCTGGAAGGAATCCTGCAGGGGTGTTAATAGTACAATGAGTATCTACAATGACATTGTCATTTTCAGATCTTGCTTTGATTTCTTTAGCTGCCTTAGCTTGAATATCTTTTTGTGTTTCAGCCGGTAATTTTCTTAAAGCATCTCTGTCTTCTACGAGACCATCTTTAATAGCAATTTCAGTCATTATGTCCCCATAGTTTAAATGTACATAATCGACTTTGTCAAGTGCCTTATTAAGTAATGTTGTACTTCCAGAACCTGGAATACCTGTTAATACTACTAATTTCAATTTAATCCCTCACCCTTTTTAAAAAGATAAAAAATTAGGAGATTTAATCTCCTAAGAATTTTCTGAGAAGTGGATTTGAGGACATGAGTTGTTCCTCTGCCATTTCTTCATAAAGTTTATGAATAATACCTACAGTAAGCAATACACCAGTACCTCCACCTAAAGCACCGGTCAAATCTGCAAGGAAAGCAATGAGACCTACATATATACCACTGATAATGGTAAGTGCAGGAATATATTTTTTCAAAATTTTGTATAATTGGCGTTTACTACTTCTGAAACCAGGTATCTGAATACCTGAATTGTAAAGTTGCTCTGAAATCTTTTTAGCATTTAAACCACTGATTTCAACCCATAGATATGAGAACAGCATACAGCATATGATAAAGAATACTGCATATATTAAAACATGGAACGGATCTGTTATAAACATCTCTAATTTAGGAGTTGATAACAACCATGCGATTCCATCAACAGGTTGACCCTTTTCAATGTGTCCTAAAATTGGAAAACCAATTTTTTGGAAAATGTTTGCAAAAAGTGTTACGTTTACAAGCAATGCACTTGTTAAAATTACTGGCATGTTACTTGAGTAAACAAATTTCAATGGGTATTTACCAACAGAACCTCTGATTCTTCCGTGTCCTCTTACACTACCATGGGAAATAGGAATTTCAACCCTCATGGATTCACCATACAACACAACTAAAAATACAATAATAGTAGCTATTAATGGAATCAAGATGGAGAAATTGTATACTCCGGTAGTAGCTAATTGAATGAACTTCGGAATAATACCGGCAAACAGTCCATCAGTACCGTTTAAAATACTGAATGTACCTACAACAATTTGTTGACATACACCTGCAGCAATGAACAGACCGATACCACTACCGAATCCCCATTTAGATACAACTTCATCAAGATAAATAATTACTAAAGCCCCAATAACCAGTTGTAAAATTAAAAGTAGTGTATATGAACCATCAATTGGTACTAAATTACCGGTTAATACTAAAACAGATGCTTCAAATAAAGTAAACACAATAGATAATACTTTTTGAGTAGCTTGAAAATGAGATTTATCTTTATGAGAAGACAAATCTAAATCCAAAAGATTAGAACCTACTAACAATTGCAATACAATTGAAGCAGTAACAATAGGACCAATTCCCAATGTGAGAATTGAACCGAAACTTCCCGCCATAACTGCTCTTAATTGAGCAAAATTATCTATAGCTCCTGGAGCTAAACCATATAATGGAATTAAAGTTAAAAAGTAGTATAATATTAAAACTATTCCAGTCCATTTCAGTTTTTCATTGAAGTCTTCTCTGTGAACAGGAGATTTAACTTCAGGAATAACTTTAAATATTGGCTCTAATACTTCTAGTGATGACATTTTCTTCCCCGATAAATAAATTTAAGGAAGCTATAATTCTATAGCTTCTCCTCCTAATTCTTCAATTTTTTCAATTGCACCAGCAGAGAATTTAGGTGCTGAAATTTTGAAAGCTTTAGTAATAGTTCCTTTTGCTAAAACTTTATCATAACCTAATTCAGTAACATCAATGACAATAGCGTCACCGTCTTTGGATGCTTTTCCACTAGCAATTAATTTGTCAGCTTGTTCTTCTAAATAACTTAAATTAACAGCATTGACTTTTTTAATCATTTTTTGAGGTCTTTTGAAACCGTGTTTACCAAAGTGGTCAGGGTCGTGAATTACAGTCCAGGTCCAGTGTTGTTTACCCATACCTGCGTTACCTTTTCCACCTTTGTTACCTGCACCTCTACGTTTTTTAGTACAGCCTCCACCGTTGGATCTAGAACCTCTTTGTTTGTTAATTTTACGTTTTGTTCTAATCATAATATCCACCTGAATCTAAAGCATTCTTTTTGCGAGATTGTTAATTTCTTCTCCCCTGTAACCTAAAGATCCACCTTCTTTTACAGATAAACGAATGTCTTCGTATCCTTTTCTAGGAGGGTGTAAACGGAATACAGGTTTAATACCTACATCAGCTAATTTAACATCAGAATTAATTACAGCTTTAGCCAATTCTTCAATGTTGTCATAATCAGTATTTTCTGCAACATATTCGTCACTAACTTTTACATTACCTGGAAGTCTACCTCTTTTAGCAATCATAGCTGCTAAAGTTTCAGCATCAATTTCTCCCCAAGTGATGTAATCCTTAGCTTTTTGAAGCATACCTTCGTAACTAGGATTTTCTTCAACTAAAACTGCATGGCTGATTCTGTTAAGTCTTAACATGTCTAAAGTGTCAGCGATATTTTTGATGACACCTGTAGTTCCTCTAACTCTAATAACTAAAAACATATAATCACCAATTAGTAGTTAACTCCCATTTTTTTGAGGTCTTCCTGACTAGCTTTAACTTTACTTAATTCTTTTAAAGCATTGAATATTGCATTAGCAAAGTTAACAGTGGTTTGGGTTTGTCCGAAAGTTTGAGACCATACATCGTGGATTCCAGCAAGTTTTAAGATAGTTTTACCTACATCACCAACTACTAAACCTACACCTG
>CAZQWN010000121.1:0-4853 GCA_964596915.1 uncultured Methanobrevibacter sp. | reverse complement strand
AGCACCTGAAAAAATGTAGATGAGTAGATTTAACTCATCTTTAATTTCTTTTTTTGGAATATTTTTTTTATCGGATTTTTATTTCAAATAATAATTTTTAACAATGTATTTTATCAAATTTAATATTGAAATCTATATTTTAGAAAAAATATTATTATTAGGTTCTTAATCACTTTTAAATGGTTTTTTATATTTTTAATTTTTTTAAAATAAAATTTTGACCTCAATTATTTAGAAATATTTTTGATGACAAACTATATAGTACACTTAAATTGGTGATTTTTCATGAGTACTGTGGGTTCCAGACTAAATGGATTAAGAGAAGAAAACGGCTATTCACAAAGGCAGCTTGCTGAATATTTGAAAATTGACCAGAGTAACCTTTCCAAAATAGAAAACGACAAGAGAAAATTGAATTTAACATTGTTGGATAAGATTCTTTATCTCTACAACTGCACTCCTGTTTATCTTTTTGGGAAAACTGATGAATAATACTGCTTAATTCCGCCCATTCCAAAGGGCGTCAAAACTTCACATTGGCCCATGAATTGTATCACCTTTTGGATGATGATGAGAATTTTTTCATCTGTTCTGATGGATTTAAAGATGAAATTGAAGATAGGCCGATGAATTTGCTTCTAATTTTTTAATGAGTGATTCGCTTTAAATGATTTCATTGAATCAAATAATATTGATGATTGGAGTGTTGGGGATATTGTTAAATGTGAACAGTTTTTTCAATTGGATCACAATGATTTGATTCTCAGATTATATAATAAATGTTGTATTGATGAATCTCAATTTGCCGAATTTTCATTCAATATAATTGGTAAGCTGCCAATTAGGTTATAATACCTCATTATATGAACCAACAACAGGTGAAAAGAATATTATTCAGTAGGGCACATGATTCCGCTTTCAAATAATGCATGCTCTAGTAAAATAATTTCTAAAGGAAGAAAAAAGGATATTTTGCTTGATATCTATAGGGATGACATAGTGTATAGTTAATGGTGAAGCCAATGTCTAATAAGCCTATTTTCTAAGGTTATTGTTCCTGATAAGATTTATGAGGAGTTGACTCGGATAAAATTTCATTAAAATGTTAAAATAACTTAAATTCATTGATAAGAGATGGTTTTGTTAAGATTGAACCTATTGAATTTGGAACTCATGAATATTTTGAGTATACCTGTATGATTGATGGATTTAGGAGCGATGATGTGCCATTGGGACAAGGTGAAGCAGCTGCTATTGCCCTTGCTCTCAAATCGTTCGGTATTGTAGCGAACAATAACGTCAGATGTGGAAAATTTGACTAAATTTGATGAAATTCCAATATTGACATTTTCTTTGATAATAGCTTTTTGTTTTGAGTTAAAGTTACTGTCTGAACATAAAATAGAGTTAATTTGGTACAAAATTCTAAACACTACAAATCAAAAATTACCTAAAGATTCATTCAATGATTATTACAAAGAACTTTTCAAAAAAGACTGAGAAGTACTGCTGAAAGGTTATGACTTCAAAAAACTTTACAAAAAAGAGAAAAAGTGAAGATTTAATCCACATAGTGAATGTAATCTTCTTTTCTAGGCAACGGTTCCGGTGATTCCATGTCGGGATAGCCTAATACCACGTGACCGATTCCCTCATAACTTTCAGGAATTCCCCATTCTTTTAGCAATGCTTTTCCTTTTTCGGATGCAAATTCCTCACGTGCCCTGTGAATCCAGCATGATCCAACACCTACTGCATGTGCGGCATTTACAAGAACGGCCAGTACGCTTGCACCATCTTCAACATATGTCGGCATTTCACTGTTAGCCAATACAATCAGAAGGGTCTTTGCGCCGTAGAATGGGTCCATGTCATCAGGCACGTCAACAGGGAAATAGCTTCTGTTCCACACTGAAAATTCCTTTATTGTTTCGGGATTTTGAATAACAACAATTTTTGGAGATTGCATTCCTCTTGCGGTTGGTGCATAGGTTCCGGTTTCCAGAATCGTTTTCAATTCTTCATCTGTAATCTGTTCGTCTTTGAATTTTCTTATGCTTCTTCTTGTTTTTAAGTCTTCTATAGTTTGGTTCATATCAATTCCTCACTGATTTTTCTAAGTGTCTTTATGAAATTATCGTATTCCTCGGCTGTTAAATTCTCTTTAATTTTTTCATCCCATTTTTCGTCATAGTTCATTACTTTTTTGGCACTCAGTTCACCTTTAGGGGTCACTCCGATTATTTTTTTTCTTTTATCCTTTATTCTTTTGATGAATCCCTTATCTTCCAGTTTTTTCAAGTTTCTTGCTATTGTGCTTTCATTTAAATGGAACGCTTTAGCCAACTGCTCCTGATTTATCCCCTCGTTTTTATATATCTTTATCAAGAGGGGATGGAGACCAAAACTCAACCCTTCCTCCTTTACGATATCGTTAATGTATTTTCCATGTTCTCTGTAGATTATTGAGATGAAAGGCGCTGTTGGAATGTCCTTATCAAACGCCATTGTCTCTACCTCTAATCAGCTTGTTAATGTAAAGTTCGATACATGCATAACATATTAGGGATCCGATTCCTCCGCCAAGAAGCATTCCATAGTATATTCCGGTTTCACCCATATTGAATACAAATCCCAATACATATGCAAAAATCAATACAAGAATGAATTCCCTGAAAGCTGTTAAAACGAATGAAATTGATCCTTTTCCGACTCCCTGAAAGACGTTACCTGCACTTGCTCCAAACGGTACATATAGGATAAACAGACACATCAGCTGTATGAAGCTTGCAATCAACGGTTCCAATTGTGCACTGCTTTCGGAATATGAAAAGACAAATGCAATCTGGTTTGCAAACACATTCAAAATTATGCATACTATTATTGAAGCTATTAATGCCACTTTTACCGCATATCTTGCTGTAACCCTTAAGTTTTCATATTTTCTTGCTCCAAATGCAACTCCTGCAACGGAAATTGATGCTGTTCCGACTCCTATTGCCGGAAGCATTCCGAGGTTTATTATTCTCCATCCTGCAGTATATACTGCCACTGCAACAGGTCCTGAAACGATTGTGAGCATGAAATTGACCACAATTGTCAATGCGGATAATATCAACTGTTCCAGACTTGCAGGAATACCAACGACTAAAATGTCTTTATACATTGTTAGATTGTTGTGGAAATACTTTCTTCCGTACTTTAGGTAGGTGTCCTTTTTTATCACCATCCAATATAGCATTGCAACGATTGAAAATATGTGTGCCAGTACTGTCGCCCATGCTGCACCTGCCACTCCCAATCCGAAAGTGTAGATGAATATGGGGTCTATGCACATGTTGATTATTGCTGTGATTGCAATTGGCAGTGTTGCCCTTTTGACGTCTCCTTCGGCTCTGAATGCACCTCCGAATATTGGCGGAAGAAGCATTGCAAATGAAAATGAGAATATGATTACTCCATATTCCATCGCATAGTTTAAGACACTGCTTGCACCCATAATCTTAAGCAATGGTTCCAGAAATGTCAGAAGTATTATTGACACGGCTATTGATAGGATTACTCCTAAAATCAGGTTGTGTATTGCTGCATTGTTTGCGGATGCTGTATCTTCCGCTCCGATATAACGTGAAATCAAAGAGTTACCACCGGCTCCGATTCCGTTTCCTATTCCAATCAAAATCATAAATAATGGCGTAATGTATCCGAGTGCTGCCAAAGGTTCCGCACCAAGTCCTGCCACCCAAATGCTGTCGATGATATTGTTTGCAAAAATCAAAAACATACTGGCAATGATTGGCACTGACAATTTGTTGATTGCCTTTTTAGGGTCTCCTGTAATCATTTCAATGTTTGAATTTTTCTCCATAATTTACATCTCTTGCATATGCAACTATACTCTTGTATATGCAAGTGTTACTATTTAAAGTTATTTATGTAAAATCAAAGTAGTGTTAAAACTCTTTAAAATTTATTTAAAGTCATAAAAATGCTTTAAATTCAAACTTGATGATTTAAATATAATTAAAATATATAATATTCTTGTGTATGTCGACATACCATATTTAAAAAGATATGGTGAAAAAAATGTATATCAACAAAAGATACGATACATTACAGAAGTTGGTATTGATTGCCTTTGCACAGGAAATATTGCGTGCAATGGGTGATACAAGAGAAGTGGTTGGATTCTATCCGACTGAACTGATAATCCCGACATTTAGACCAAAATTCATGGATGGAGTTTTAGAACTTGATGACGGGACATTGATGAATGTGGAATTTCAAACCGGTGATTTGGATGAGGACTTTCTTTTGAGATGTGCCCAGTATGCTGTTAATCTCAGGGTTGTAAGCGGAAGGCATGTGGAAACAAACATAGTTTCTACAGGTTCAAGGGTTAATTCTGAAAAAATAGCTTTCATTTCAGAATACTTCCACTTTGAACCCAAATTATTTTTCTATTCAGAATTCGACGGTTTGGAAAAATTAATTAACATTAAAAACAAAATTAAAAATCAAGAGAAATTGTCATCAACTGACCGTTTTGATTTGATATTCATTCCCTTAATGGGTAATGTTGATAGGGTAAAAGCAGCATTTGAAGTCTTTGACATTGTTAATGATGAAAAAATTTTTAATGAGGATGAACAGTCACAAATTAAACAATGTCGGTATGTTGTAGCGGATATTGTTGCTGATGGTGATGTGGATTTGTTGAATGAGTTCATGGAGATGATTACTATGTTTGCAGGTTTTTTGGTTGAGCGTGAAAAAGATTTGGTTGAAAGTGGTAGGGCTGAAGGTATGAATCAAAAAGCTTCTGAGATTGCTGCTAATTTGAAGGGAAGGCT
>CAZQWN010000120.1:3281-5126 GCA_964596915.1 uncultured Methanobrevibacter sp. | reverse complement strand
TATCGCTTCCATCATATTTGGCAGTGATTTTCACTTCCCCTTCAAGGTTGTTTATGTAGATGTGACCGTACTCATCGGTAGTGTCTGTAACATCTGCTCCGCCGTTGACAGAGTATGTGATTTTCTCAAAACTTATTTTCTCGCCGTTGATGTCATTGAGTGCAATGATTACACGACCGTCCTTGACATAATCCACTGTAAGATAGGTTTCTGTGTAAGCCTTAGGTATAAGGATGTCTCCGTTGCTGCTTTGAATGGCATTGAATATAAGTTCAAACTCATTGATGCCACTTACATCACTGAAATCATTGTCTTTAACAACAATGTCTCCTGTCGGCTTGATTGCAAGACTTGACAGGACGTTCAAATAGTAAAATGTAACTGTCTTCGGATTGACAGTACTGTCCGCTTTTAAAACCTTATTTTCCGATGTGATTGATGGTGCTATTGTGTTTTTGAGTTTATTTTCGCAATAGTTCTGTTTTTCACTATTCTTCGGGGATTTGATTATTTTTCATTTTAAATAATTGTTTTACAATATGATTTTCTTTCACGTGTTTTTTTTTTTGCATTTGTGATTTTGCACACTTTCACACTTTCAATAAGTATTAATATTTTATTGTATATACAACTAATTAGAAAAAAAATTTTTGGAGGAATAAAATGATGAACTTTGATTTAAGCATTGATCGTGAAAGTCCATTTCAACCAGGAAAGCCAGTTTCTCCGTATTTTTTTAAAGGAAGACATTCAAGCATTCAAAAGATTTTAAGATATTATAATAATGCATGCAACAGGGATGTTCAGCATTTCTTTTTGACAGGAAAAAAAGGGATAGGCAAAACTTCTCTTGCGGAATTTGTCAAGCAATATCTTGAGGATACGAGAAATGCTTTGGGAATTTACGTTTCCAATAAAGGCCAGCATTCACTTGAAAATCTTGTAACGTCCATTTTTGAAGCGTTCTTAAATAATGTGGAAAAAGGATTTTTTGAAAGAAACTTTGAAGGGTTGTTTGGAGGGATTGAAAGTGTTGAATTCATGGGCACTAAAATCCGCTTCAAACCTGATGAAGAAACAGCAGGAGATTTGGTGGCGAGTTTCCATTATATATTAAATGAACTGATTAATGTTGAGTTTGCTGATTATGATTGCATCTTTTTAGTAATCGACGATATCAACGGTTTGTCTCAACAGGAAGAATTTGTAAATTGGTATAAACGATTTGCTGATACAATTGAAGTTGACAACTCATTTGACCTGCCGTTATATATCTTATTTGCAGGATATCCGGAAAAATTTGACAATCTTGTATTGCAGGATTTGTCATTCGGCAGAATTTTCCACCATGAGGAAATAAGCAGTCTTGAAAACACTGATGTTAGGGAATTTTTCATCAATGCATTTGATAGTGTGGGAATGAAATGTGAAGATGATGCATTGGAATTGCTTGTTTTGTTTTCTCAAGGGTCTCCACTGATGATGCAGCACATCGGTGATGCAGTATTTTGGCAAGCTGATGGAGAAATCATATCCAAAGAAACAGCTACAATTGGAGTTATGAATGCTGCTAATGAACTTGGAAGCAAACAGATACGCCCTGATTTAAATAGAATAGGATCCAAACACTATCTCAATATTCTTTTGAAACTGGGCAAGCATCAGGTTTACAGTTTTCAGAAATCTGAATTGGAAGAATATTTGTCCGATGATGAAAAGAATGTTTTAAGCAATTTTTTAGCAAAAATGATTAAAATAGGCATCTTGAATTCAATTGGTGTGAAAAACAGTGGGGAATATGAATTCAGTAACATTTTGTACTTTACATATTTCATGATTAAAGCA
>CAZQWN010000120.1:0-3181 GCA_964596915.1 uncultured Methanobrevibacter sp. | reverse complement strand
AAATCATTTAGCAATATTTATTTGTCTTTAAATTAAACTAACATTTGGAGGTGAATTATGAACAGGAAAGTAATAGCAATTTTGGCATTACTGATTGTTGCAACAAGCATTTCTGCAGTTTCAGCTTTTGATTTGGGTGACATTTTCGGTTCCGGTGAAAACGAAACTGCAACTATTGGAGGAATTGACTTCAACATTCCGGCAGGCTATGATGAAGATTCTTCAAAATATAGTGATGAAGTGGCTTCCAATCTTAAAAAAGACGGATATAATAACATTACTGGAAAAGCATATATTAAGGATTCAACAGTAGTTTCAATTTTTGTTGCTAACTATACTGCTGCAGGTCTGGTCATTGATGAGTCTGTTTTAAAAGAAGGGGGAAATGCAACTAAAATCAAAAATATTGACGGTTTCAAAAAAGTTGACGGTGAAGCACATATTTTTGAGTATCTCAAGGATGGATGTTATGTCTATATGTCATCCAATGACGAAAACGTTTTCAGTGACTTTATAATGGCTTGATTTCAAGCTGTTATCTTTTTTTTTTTAACTGTTATTCAATATATTTTCTAAAAAAAGTAAAGTTGTTCCCAAAGATTATTTTGGGAATCTATTGTTTAAACTTCGTTTCCATCTTCATCGTATTCCGGAAGTGTAGGGTTTCCGTCCACATCATAGCTTGAATATTCGCTTGAGGAACTACTTGAAGATGAGTATGATCCTGTTGAGGATGATGAAGAGTATGACGGAGTATATGATTGGGATTGTGAACTTGAAGACTGCTGATTGGCGGTATTGTCTGTATCTGCAAGGGTATCTTCAATCAGTGTGCTGTTGTCCACTATGTCCTCGACAACTTCTCCTTTGACTGTTATCTTTTTTGAAATGCTGCATCCGGTATAGTTTCCCTCACCGTCAAATGTCACGTTGAGTTCATATTCGCCTGCTGTGATATTGCTGAGTTTCGCAAGCCCAACTCCTGTTGCATGTGTCTTGACATTTTCCTCATAGACTACATTTCCTTTCTTGTCGGTAAGTTTTACATGAACGGTCTCGTCTGATAGTGCGTTTTTCTCGTCATCTGTAAGTTTGATGTAAATTGTACTGTTCTCTCCGAAATCTCCCTTGTTCAGGATGTCAAGAGTAGTATTTTTTGCCACATCGGATGGGGCGAATATTACACCAGCTACAATAACTGCAATCACAACAACTATTCCTGCAATTACCAATTCTTTCCTGTCCATTTTATCACTTGGTATAATATTTTGCCTAAATGTTATATAAACTATTCGAGAAATGCAGTCAGTTTTTCTCTAAATGCATTGTCTTTCACTTCTTTTGTTGTCAGAGCCAATGTCTTTTGAGGTTCTTTTCCAAGATGTTTTTGCATCTTGCTGAAAGTCTCATCAAATCCGCTTTTGCCTGCGGTTGCAAAGAACTTGACATTTTTTAGTTTATCTTTGTTCTGCTTTATGTATGAGATTATTGGGGTTGCTGGCCTGCTTGCCCATACAGGCGTTCCTATATATACCGTGTCATAGTCTGCAGGGTCATATTTCAGGCTGCCTATTTCCACTTCCTTTTCTCTCATTGCATCCTTTCCTGCGCGGGCATAACCGATTTTTCCTGAGTAGCTGACGGTGGTTGTGACCTTTTCCAGGTCTGCATTGGCATTTTCTGCAATTTCTTCTGCCAGCTTTTCGGTAATGTTTGTCCTTGAATAATACACTACAAGTGCCTTCATCTTTTCACCTCATTAAATTAAAAGTAGCTATGATATTTTCAATAGTTCAATGCTTGATGTTAAAAATTTTTAATGTAATCTTACATTAACATTTGGCATTTGTTGATATTAATTGTTTTCATTTTGGTGGTACATATATCATCAAACAATTTTTTAAATTTTTCAATTGTATGCATATGGCCAAAAGTTATTTCAGGTCATTATTTAATTTTTGTGAAATCGTTTTAAATAATGAACAACATAATAATTTTTAGGTGTTAAAATGGCTAACTTTGAAAATGTTGAAGACGCAAGGGAGTTCTTCTACAAGGACCTTTTTGCAGTAAATATGGGAATTACACTGGATGAGCTTTCACAAGATGAGGCAGTCTGCAGTTTGGAGCTTAATGACAATCATAAAAACGCCTATGGCGGTGTCATGGGTGGTGCAATATTCACATTGTGCGATTTTGCCTTTGCGGTTTTGTCCAATCAGATTCATCAGCTGACAGTTGCACAGCAGGTAAGCATCAACTATCTGTCCTCTCCAAAGGGCGATAAGCTGATTGCCCGTGCAACATGCAGAAAAAGCGGCCGCACATCTTCAATCGTCATTGTAAATGTTGAGGATGACCTTGGCCGTGACATCGCCCAGTTCGTCGGAACAGGGTTTAAGTTATAGGGAGAGGTTAGTCTCCCTGCAAATAAAATTCCGCTTCTTTTCTTGAAACTCTCTTCTATTGCATTGTGATAATCCATATAATATTTTGGATCTCTAAATGATTTTGCCCCTTCAGAGCACACATTGAATTTACGGTGTCGGTTCTTGTTTTTCGATGACGTTTCGGCTGAATTCGCTAATCTTTTGTATGTCATTTTCATCAGGGCGGTTCCGTCCGATTTCACCAAACTGTGGGTGCTGGCTGACTGTGGCTGCAACACCTATGATTTGAAATTGTTCTTTTTTAGAGGCTCTGTCAACTCCAAAATCGCATCGCCGTAGTCCATGTTTCCATAGTTTAAAACAACAATTGCCTTAGTATTTTCAGCCTTCATTTTGAAAGCCTTTTATGAGCGGTTTTTGGAATTCTTCCGTTGAAAACCGGAATTATGATGATTACCAGTTCGTCTGTGAATTCTTTAGCCTCATCAAAGCTTAACAAATCGTAGTTTTCCTGTGAAATGTTGAAGTCTTTCGCAATTTCAGATATTATCTTTTCCGTTGTTCCGGACGGGCTGAAATATATCTTTGAAAGTTTATCAAATTTTAACATTATATCACCTTGATGGAAGGTTATTTTCAAGGTATTTAATGTTTTGGTGATTATATAGTTACTTTAAGCTTCAAAGGAATTGAGGATGGTTTAAATGGTGTGATGGGTTATAGTTGCATCAGGGATTTGATTATTTTTTTGGCTTCTGGTGTTAGGTTTAGTTCGTTTAGCTGTTTGAGTT
>CAZQWN010000119.1:0-5217 GCA_964596915.1 uncultured Methanobrevibacter sp. | reverse complement strand
AAGGAAAATATTTAAATTTCCTAGACAGTGATGATAAACTTGAATTGAATGCCTTAAGTCTCGTTTATGAGTTTTTTGAAAAACATTATAATAATGTCGATGTCGTTTCAATTCCAATGAAGTTTTTTGACAGACAAACCGGAGACCACATATTAAATTACAAATATGAAACAACACGGTTAGTTGATTTGGAAAGCGAACCTAATTACATTCAGCTTTCTGCTTCTGCAGCATTTATCAAAAGAAAATCAGTTAAAAGTCATAAATTTGATGAAAAACTCATTGTTTCGGAAGATGCAATTTTTGTAAATAAAATACTATTGGAAAAATGCATGCATGGAGTAGTTTCAGATACTGCTTATTTATACCGAAAAAGAAACATTAAAACATCCACAATTGATTCATCCATCAAAAAAAAAGAGTATTACCTTGACAGATCAAATGACTTTTTTAAGGCACTGTTTGATTATTCTAGAGAAAAATACGGATACATCCCAAAATTTATAAAATATACTGTGATGTATGACATCCAATGGATGTTTGACATCAGTGATGTTTCAGACGTGCTGAATGAAAACGAGCTGGACCAATTATATGGAATTTTACATGAACTATTAGATGAAATTGATGACCAGATAATCCTAGACCAAAAACACCCGGACAGAAGCCTTTTAAAATCAATTTTATTATTCAAACATCAGGAAATAGAAACAGTTAAAAACATTAGATTGCACAATATTGTTAAAATAGTTGGCAATTACCATATAGACCAGTTAAATTACCATGTTTTTTATTTGGACAATATTGAAGTAAAAGATGACAAGTTACATATTTTAGGATTTTTAAAATCATTTTTTAAACCAGAAGAATTGAAAATTCAGGCAGTGAAATACAATAAAAATGATTTTCAATATTTTTGGGAATCTTTTTTTAACAATAATAAAATAGCCTTCATTAAAAAAGAGTTTTTAAATGATGACGGCAAAAATTTGCAATTTTACATTTTAAACTCCGGAAATGAATATCCAAACTTAAAAATTGATTCTTTTTTAAAGAAAAAACCTAATTTTGATTTAAAAAGATATTATGGTCTTGATGAAATTAAAGAACTTATTGAAAATGATTTAATTGATTTGGATAATTATAATGAGTTATTTAAAAAAATTGAAGAAAACTTCATTGAAGTTAACTCTGAAGTATTTGATGGAAAACATGTTGAATATCCGAATCGTGAGCGTAAATATCTGAATTTGGATTATAATCCCTCATACAACTTTGAATGTGAAGTTCCACTAACAATTTCAAAACAAAATTTGGTTAAAATCAGAGTAGCTTATGAAGAGTTGAATTTTTACCTGGATATTGGAATAAATTATTATTCTAAACTTACAAAAGAGAGTTTTTATTCTAAAAAGGAAAATTATCTAATCAAATTTGAAAACAATACTTTTGAAGTTATTCCATATACTTTTAATGATATTTTAAGACTGGAAAAAGAAAATATTGATTATTTGATTTCTCAAGAAAATCCTGATTTAGATGAAATCATTGAATTTAGACAGACATATCTTGAAAATTACCCAAAATATGCTCATAAAAGAATATGGTTATTTATGGACCGGCCAAAATCTGCAGGAGATAATGCCGAAGAGTTATGGAAGTATGCTTTAAAACAAGTCGATGGAATTGACAAATATTTCATATTATCAAAAGATTCCAAAGATTATAACCGGCTGAAAGAATTTGGTGAAGTTATTGAATACCAATCCGAAGCACATAAGTTGCTTGCATGTTTTTCGGAGAAAATAATCTCATCACATCCGGACAATGATTTATTGAATCCGTTTTCAGGGCAATATGAAAAATATTACAACGGACTGATGTCTGCAAAAATATGCTTTTTGCAGCACGGAATTATTCTAAACAACATCTCATCATGGCTGCATAAATATGATAAGTTTTTACATCTGTTTGTTACTTCAACCGAAGATGAATATAACTCGATATTTGAAAATCCGTATAATTATGATGATTCCATAGTCCAACTGTTAGGACTTCCAAGATTCGATAAGTTACACAACGGTAATGAGAAAAATCAGATTGTGGTTACTCCAACTTGGAGAAGAAGCATCCGCGAGATGTCTGATTCCCAGATTGTTGAATCCGAATACTTTAAACGATGGAATAATCTTTTAAACAATGAGGAACTGCTTGACTTTTTAAATGAACATGACTATGAGTTGGTTTTTAAACCACACCCTAACGTATATGAGATTATGCATCTTTTTGATTTGGATAATGTGACCTTTGATAAAGATATTTCATATACTGAAATATTTAATGAATCAAAATTGATGATTACAGATTTTTCATCAGTTACATTTGATTTTGCCTATTTAAAAAAGCCTCTGATATATTATCAGTGGGCCAATGACGATTTCCATTTCGATTTGTCTGAAAGTTATTTTGACTATGAAAACGGATTTGGTGAAAATGTTTCCGATGAAAATGAACTAGTTGATTTAATAAAGAGTTATGTTTTGAATAATTTTAAAATGAAAGAAGAATATCTGAAAAGAATAGATGAATTTTACAAATACCATGATAAAAACAATTGTAAAAGAGTTTATGATTTTATCATTGATATGAAAAAATAGGTGTTTTTATGAGTGATATTAAGGTTTCAGTGATAATCCCAATATTTAATCCAGGAGATGCTATAATCAATTGCCTGAATTCAATTGTAACTCAAAGTTTAAGGGAAATGGAAATATTATGTATTAATGACGGGTCAACAGATAATTCACTGGAAATTTTAAATGAGTTTGCCAAAAGAGAATCAAGACTAAAAATCATCACACAGAAAAATTCAGGAGCGGGAGTTGCAAGAAACAAAGGTCTTGAAAATTCTAAAGGAGAGTATATATTATTTTTGGACTGTGATGACTGGATTGAAGATAATGCCTGTGAGTTATTGTACAATCATGCTAAAAAAACAGATAGTGATTTAGTGCTGTTTGATTCATTAATCCACAATGATGAAAATCTTGAAAAATTACCATTCTTCAAAGGCAACTATCCCCCACAAACATTTAATTACATGGATATTAAAGATAAGGTATTCCACAATTATTTAGGAGTTATTTGGAATAAATTATACAAATCTGACTTTTTAAACGAAAATAACATCCAATTTCCAAGTCATAAAATTTTCAATGACGTTGAATTTCATATCAAAACAATGACACTTGCAAAAAAAATAACATATCACAACACTATCTTTTATCATTACAACAACACTACACATTTTTCACTGCAAAACGAACATGTTGGAAGCAAATCCAGCCTTGTTTTCAGCGAGGTTATAAACGATGTTAAAAACTTTTTAAATTCAGCGGATTTGATGAAGGAACTGAAAGGAAACTTCCTAAATTTTTCATGCAGCGAATTTAAAGTAAAATTATATCATATCGATAAAAAATATAAAATGGAATATTATAACCGAATCAAAACATTTTTTAAATCAATAGATGTTAATGAAAGTGATTTGGAAAGTGACAATTTATTATTTTATAAAAATATCATGGAATCTGATTCCTATGAAGAATTTTTAAGATAAATTAATAAACTTATAATAAAGAGTTTTGGCATAAATTATTTTTAGATTGAAAATTGTTCATTTTGGAATATGTTTCGATTACAAATTAAATTTGATGAAGGTTCTGTTAAAAGAGTCATCACTTTAAATACATCTGCGAAATCTATTTTTCTTTCTTTTAAAATATTGAAAATTCTTTTCAAATTATATGCTGTTCCTATAAGATTCATTTCTCCTTGAATATATTCTATTCCAACAATGTGAAGTTCATTTATGTGAAAATAACATTTGTAGGTTCCATTAGGTCCTTCAACTATGTTTCTGATTTTGTATTTTATTTTGTTTTCTTCGATTTCCATTAACATTTCTGCTTGATCTAATAATTCGTGACCATATCGTGTTATTGTTCTATTTTTTCCTTTACAGCATTTTTCCTTGTCTGAACATTCTTTACAGGCAAGATAGTTAGAAAAGGAATATTGTTTTCTTTGAAAACCGAATTTATCAGGTTTACAATCATAAGGCCCATATTTTTTCAATTCCTTTTTATTTGGACATATATAGACTTCTTTAATAGGATCATATTCAAAATAATCAATACTAAAGAGATTATCGTTTAAATGATTTATAGATTCTTTTCCTTGTTTTCTTGTAGGAGTTAAAAATTCTATACTATTTTCATTTAGATAAGTTGCATTAATAATAGTCCTGTATATTGTATCTGCACTAACTACTGTTGGTTTTATTCCATTGAGATTATTAAGTACTTTTTCCATTAATGCAGGGATTTCATAATGATCTGTTGGACTTTGAGACAAATTAATTCCACATATTAAATTACTTTTAGTATCAACCCCATGTTGTAAATTGAAGGATAATTGGGGCTTGTGTTGTTTATTATACATCCATCTTGCAGTTTCATCGTTAATAGCAATGGATGATTGCTCACTTTCTTCCAATATCTCTTTTAATGTGTTTAAAACATTAATCTTTTCATGATCTAATAATTTGTTTGAATGCAAGAATTTTTGTGCTGAATCTCTTAAATCACTAATTTCTTCATCTGATAATTTTTCTTCCGTAAAATGTTTTAACAATATATCAATATCCTTCATTTTCAGTATATTGAAAGGAGAATTAAAAGCTTTTAAGATTGTACCATCTAAAGCAATGTAGTTAAAATCCGTAATACCAATACAATAAGCAAATATAATGTTAAACTCAATAATTTTTCATATAACTCTTTATACGTACGTCTATAATCTCTTAACGTTCTATCTGCAATTATTGTTCCATTTGAAACTAATTGATAAAGTTCATTAGATTCAGATTCTCTTGCAATAACAACACTACTTGTAATTCCGTTCATTCCACCATAAACCAATAATGAAATTACATTAAGTAAATTAAATGGCGTTCTACCAACATTATGAATTTTTTGATTAATATTATTATATTTGAAGAAAAATTCAATAAACATTTTACAAAATAATGCTAAATCAAAATCATTTTGAGAATTAGAATTAACACCTCCGTAAGAGTTTGAAACTCTAATTGTTTTACTATAAATCATTCAAATCACCATATATTATATAATATATAAGTAAAACAATATTTAA
>CAZQWN010000118.1:0-5351 GCA_964596915.1 uncultured Methanobrevibacter sp. | reverse complement strand
CTGTTGGTCCGTAACTGTTGTATACGATTGCGTCGGAGTATTTCTTGAAGTTTTCGTAAACTTTGGTTGAGAACTGTTCTCCTCCGAGGAATATGCATTTAAGACAGCTTATTGCTTCGCAGAACTCCGGCACTTCCATGTATGAAGCAAGTCTTGAAGGAGTCATTTCTGACACTTCCGGTTTTTCATTCTCGAGTAATTTAACCAATTCCGGAATATTTTTGATTTGTGTATCACTGGCTAATATTAATTTGAGTCCGTTTGTAAGGGATGTTAGTATTTCGTCTACGGACACGTCAAATGATACTGTTGCAAGACATAACACACTTTTGTATTGTGATTTAGGGTTTTGAACTTGGTTTGCAATGTTTTCGTGTGAAATCATTACTCCTTTTGGATTTCCTGTTGAACCTGAGGTGTAAATCATGTATGCAAGGTCATCAGGTGTGATTTCAACATCAGGGTTTTCAGTATTTTCTTCTTTTAGAAGTTCTTTAACATTCAATGAATTGTCCTCGTCCAAGTTTGAAATGATGTAGTCTGCCTGACTGTTTTCATAGATGTAGTTAATCCTCTCTTGTGGGTATTCCAAGTCGATTGGGATGTATGCACATCCTGCTTTCAGGATACCCAGTATTGAAGCTATTAAGTCACTGTTCCTGTGAAGCATTATCAAGACATTGCTTTTCGGTTTGACTCCTTTTTTAATCAATGCATTAGCAATTCTGTTTGCTTTTTCGTTAAGTTCGCCGGCAGTTAATGTTATATCATCGGCTACAAGTGCAATGTAGTCTGGGTTTGCTTCAACCTGTTTTTCAAAGCGTTTGTGGATAATTGGGTTTTCCACAGGTGTGAATGTCGGCAATTCCTTAACGGTTTCAAGTTCAACATCACAAATTCTGAATGACTTGATGTCATTTTCTACAAATTGGCCCAGAATTGTTTTGGTTGCATCCAGGAATGTTTCAATATACTTTTCGGAATACAGTTGGTCATTGTAGGTTAAAGCGATTTCAATTTCTGAGTCCTTTTTGAATACATTGATATCAATCTTATATTCCAGCATTTCTATATTGGAGTCGGCTAATTCATAGCTTTCATAATCCTTGCCGTTCATTGAAAGACTTTCAGAGTCTGAACCTTCATCAAAGGAATAGAAGAATTCAGGTTTCAATTGATACTTGTCAGCAATCTTTGTATATGGATAAATGCAGTTGTTTATTGAATCAATCCATGTTTTATCAACAGATTTGATGAATTTTTCAATTGTCTGTTCTCTGTTTTCATGTTTAATAATTAACGGAAGTGTTTTTACTAAGAATCCCTGAGTATTGAAGTAATTAGGATCAGTTCTTCCGTTGAATATTGTTGTTATCAGTGTTTCATCACTGTATGTGAATTTGTTCAGGTTCAATATGAATGCGGACATGACCAATGAATTGTGTCCTATTGAATTTTCAAGACAGAATTTGTCAATTTTATCTGAATCAATGGTTAAAGTAGCTGTTTTTTGTTTACCCTCATCAGGATTTCCATTGAGGTCAGGGGTCAATACTGTCGAATCGATTTCCTGTGATAACTTGTCATCAAAGAATTTTTCAGCGGATTCATATCTTTCGCTGTTCTGCAGGTCGTTTTCTATAAGGCTGAAAACATAACCGTCAACGATTTCTTTTTCGATAGCTTCATTGTCATATGCTTTTCCAATATCTTCAAATAAGCTTCCTTGTGATTCACCGTCTGTAATCAGGTGGTGGAAATCAGAGAATAATACGATTTCATCAGCAGTATCATATATCTTGAATCTGAATAGCTGTTCGCCGTCAAATGAAAATGCTTTAATGTCATTTTCCATGATTTCCTCATCTGTAATGGAATCCACTTTAACGATTTCGATTTCATCAATTTCAGCATCATCGTTTCTTTGTTGTTTTAGGGTTCCATCATCGGAAACCACAATTCTGGTTTTGATGTATGGATGAGCTTCAATGACTTCAATGATTGCATCTTTTAGTCTTTCAGCATCAATTTCCTTATCGAATTTTGTAACTGATGGCATTGTGTATTTGACTTCGCCAGGACTTTGTACACATTCGTAGTATACTCCTAATTGATTTTCAGTCAGTGGGAAGTATTCCATGCTGTTTGCCATTTCAATAATTTCTTCTAATTTGGAAGCTTTATCTCCGCTACCTGATATTTCTTCAGCTAGCTTTTTAATGGTTGGACTGTTGAACAATATTGATATGTCAAGGTTAACATCCATTTCCTTGTAAATTAATGTGTTTAATTTCATCAAGGTTAATGAAGTGTATCCAATGGCATATAAATCATCAGTAGTACCGAATTCATCGGTTTCGATTAACTCTGAAATGATGTCGAACAATTTTTGTTCGGTTTCAGTTTCAGGTTTGACGTTTTCCAGTTCTAATTTAGGTTCAGGCAATTTCTTTGTATCTGTTTTACCGTTTGGCAATTGTGGAATTTCATCCAGTTGCATGAACACTGTTGGAACCATGTAATAGGTTAACCTTTCTTTTAGGAACTCTTTCAATGAATCGGTATCGATTTCATTTTCAGCTGTGAAGTAAGCACATAAGTGGTCGTTGTTGTTGATTTCCTTGATTACAACAACTGCGTTTTTGATGTCTTTAAACTTATTGATACTTGATTCAATCTCACCAATTTCTATTCTCAGTCCTCTGAGTTTGATTTGGTTGTCGATTCTTCCCTTGATGTCGATGTCTCCGTCAGGAAGTTCAATTGCATAGTCTCCGCTTCTGTAGTATGGGATGTTGTTTATTGTAAGGTACACTTCTTCGGTTTTGTCAGGCATGTTGTAGTATCCTTTACCTACACCGACACCACCGATGTAGAGCTCTCCCATTACTCCTTGTGGCAGGAGTTTACCGTCGATGTCCCTTACTTCAGTCACGTAGTTTTTAAGGGCCTTACCGATTGTAATGTTTTCAGGATCAGTTATTTCCTTATAGTTGGAAGCGATTGTTGCTTCGGTAGGTCCGTAACTGTTGTAAACAGCTGCATCACAGTATTTCTTGACTCCGTTAAACGCTTTTGCTGAGAACTGCTCTCCTCCCATAACTATACATTTGGCACAGTCAATAACTTCACAGAACTCTTCAACTTCAAGGTAAGATATCAATCTTGAAGGGGTGAATTCCATCACTTGAGGTCTGTGCTGCCTAATCAGTCTGATTAAATCAACGATGTTTTTGATTTCTGAATCGTTTGCAAAGATAATCTTGATTCCGTTGGTAATACCGGTCAGGATATCTTCAAGAGATGTATCGAATGCAATTGTAGCGATACTTAACAGGTTTTCGTATTCGCATTTAGGGTTTCCTTCAGCCTGGTTACATGCATTCTTGTGACCGATCATTACTCCTTTTGGATTTCCGGTGGAACCTGAGGTGTAAATCATGTATGCAAGGTCATCAGGTGTGATGTCAACATCCGGATTTGTTGTGTCTTTCTCTTCAAGCAGTTCATAGATGTCCAATGCATTGTCGGCTTTTCCGTCAGCGGTTATGATATAGTCCGCCTGGCTGTTTTCATAGATGTATTCAATACGCTCTTTAGGATATTCCAAATCAATTGGGATGAATGTACAGCCTGCTTTTAAAATACCAATTATGGTAGCTATCAGGTTGCTGTCCCTTGGAAGCATTGCAAGGACATTGCTTCTTGCTTTTACACCTTTTTTGATAAGTGCATTGGCTATGCGGTTTGCTTTGATGTTTAGCTCATTATTGGTTAGTGTAGCGTCTGTTGCTACAAGTGCGATGTTTTCTGGATTTGCTTCAACCTGTTTTTCAAAGCGTTTGTGGATAAATGGAGTTTCCACAGGGCTGAAAGTAGGTATTTCTTTTGTGGTTTCAAGTTCAACATCACAAATCATCAGTTCATTAACGTCATTTTCCATGAATTGCTTTATGACCAGTTTCATGGAATCTATGAATGTTTTGATGTAGTCTTCAGTGTATAATTCGTCATTGTACTGGATTACGAAGTCTATTTCGTCATCTGAAACGTCAATATCGAAGTTGATCTTGTATTCTGTTGTACTCAGCTCATCTGATTCCAATTCGTTTTCTTCATAAACTGTTCCATTTATTTCACGCTGTTCACTGTTATAGAACTCCTGATATGTGAAGAAGAATTCTGGTTTTAACTGATAAGCTTCAGCAATGCTTGTGTATGGGTAAATGCTGTTGCTCATGGTATCTTTCCATACTTCATCAATGCCTTTAATGAATTCCTTGACTGTTGCTTTTCTGTTTTCGTTTGTGAATATCAATGGAAGTGTTTTTACCAGGAACCCTTGGGTATCGTAGTATTGTGGGTTTGATCTTCCGTTGAAGATAGTTGTAATCAGTGTTTTGTCGCTGAATGTGTACTTGTTCAATGTCAATGTAAGAGCAGACAGGAACATTGAGTTTTGACTGAATGAATTGCGGTTACAGAATTCCTTAATTTCCTCAGCATCAATTGTTTCAACTACTCCTTTTAATTTACCTTCATCAGGATTACCGTTGATGTTAGGAGTTAGCACTGTTGATTCGATTTCCTGTGATAGTTTTTCATCAAAGAATTCTTTGGCCTTTTCGTAAGCGTCGCTGTTTTTAAGATTGTCTTCAAGAAGGCTGTATACATATCCGTCAACAATTTCGCTGCTGATTTCATTTCCTTCATAAGCATTTGCAATATCGTCAAAGAAATTGATTTGAGATACACCGTCTGTAATTATGTGGTGGAAATCAGTGAAGAGGACTGTTTCATCAGGTGCTTTATATATTTTAACTCTGAATAACTGTTCGCCGTCAAATGTAAATACCTTGACGTCATTTTCCAGCATTTCCTCATCTGTGATGGAATCCACTTCAACAATTTCGATTTCATCTATTGCAACATCATCGCATCTTTTCTGTTTGAGTTCACCTTCACTGTCAACAATAATTCTTGTTTTAAGGTATGGGTGAGCTTCAACGGTTTTAATTACGGCTTCTTTTAGTTTTTCAGCATCAATGTCGCTGCCCAGTCTCATGGTGGTAGGCATTGTATATATAATCTCATCAGGTTTTTGCATGCATTCGTAGTAAACACCAATTTGGTTGTCAGTCAGTGGGAAGTATTCCATGCTGTTTGCCAGTTCAATAACTTCAGATAAATCGCCATCCTTGCTGCTGGCGTCAATTTCTGATGCGAGTTTTCTGATTGTCGGATCGTTGAATAAAACTGAAATGTCAAGGTTTACGCCCATTTCGGCATAAATCAGTGAGTTGAATTTCATTAAGATTAATGATGTAAATCCGATTGCGTATAAGTCATCG
>CAZQWN010000117.1:0-5370 GCA_964596915.1 uncultured Methanobrevibacter sp. | reverse complement strand
TTATTGTACAAAAATATACAATCGATTTATGAAATTTTACATATAATTAAAATATAGTATAAGAAAATGAACAATAACATATCATTCAGAAAATAAATTTTTTAGTCTATATGATATTACAGTTAAAAATATACACTTAAATTAACATAAAACAATAGTGCAATTTTTGAAATACATAAAAGGCATTCATTTTTTCATTAAAGCGGGTGACCAAAGTTCAAATTCCTTAATCAGCGGAGGAATTCCAGAGTCATAGTATGAGTCCAAATATCCTTCATTTGAAATAAAACTCTCATCATCAATTTTTGATGAATTGACAAATTCCAAAAGGCCCCTATTTCTTATAATTGTATGAGTGGGTTTAAATGTTGAAGACCATATGTAAAATACTTTAAAAACCGTGTCCGGATGATAACCTCCACCCAAATCTATTAAAAGCACATCACATTTTTGAATGATTTTAAACACGTCAGCCAAAATTTCATGGCGACGAACATCACCTGAAATAAATTTTACATTACTTAACTTATTCATTTCATCTATGGATTCAGGAGAATTATCTACAGCAACAACATTACATTTATCGCAGTACAACTTAGTTGTTCCACCGAGATGACATCCCAATTCAATCACATGGTCATTCTGTGAAACCAATAACTCAATATCCTTCCTGTAATTTTTAATATCATAACAAAGTTTAATCATAAACTATCCCCATGTTGTTGAGTTTATCTATATGTAAGTTTTCAATTTTTAAATTCTTGAGTGCATCTTCGCTATATGCAAATACAAATACCGTATTTCCCAACATCGCCATGGAACTACCTAAAATATCACTCGAAGAATTAATATACTCTACTGTATTTTTCACTTCATCTGACATTAATTTCGTATCCTCAGAAAACTTCAAAGAAAAAGTTAAAAAATTCTCCAAAGTGGGTTCATCTTCAAAGAGTTCCAGATATTTTACACCTGAAGCGGAAATAACTTCCCGGTGATGGGGATTCTTAATAATGCTTGATGTTTCAATTCCGCCAAATGTTTTCCAGCCTATGAAGACGTCCTCTTCAAATGTTTTTATCTCGCCGATTCCGGGAGCTCCAGGTTTTGTCCTCAATACCAGGCCCTTACCGGTTTGCGCTATGACATCACCCAAACCTCCACCCAGATTGACTTCCGCCATATGTGCAATCTGACCGCACAATTCCTCAGAATAACCCAAATTCAAGAACTCATTCAAAGCCAAAGTCAAGCTTAGGGCTGATGCAGCGGATGTTCCAAAACCCGCACCGACTGGAAGCTGGATGTCCTGAGTTATTTTAAAATTAGAATCTGTTTCCATAATGGATAAAACTTCATCAATCACTGTAGAATCTCCCCGATTGACATCCATTACAAGTTCATCCGATGAAGAAACAGTTGTTTTAACACCTTTGGAAAGTAAAAAGCCGGCGCCACAAGACCCATTTTTAAGTTTTATCTCATGGTTTTCAACTGTGAAAAAACCGGTTATGTGGCCCGGTACAAATACTGAATTAGTCATGATTATTAATTGGCTTTTGATTTTATTAAAATTTTTGACCAGTCTCATTTGCTTTTAAAATCTTCTTGCCTTGTCAGCACCGCCGATGAATTAAACCCCCTGCAACTTACAATGTTTACATATATTCAAGTTCAGTGTTGTTCATGAAAGGCCGTGCTTATTTAAGTTTAATGTAGTCCTGTGTGAGCGAAGTAATGGGGTGCAAGCATTACCTCCTGCCGTTCAGCAAGCTGATTAATAATTTAAGCACTGCCATCGTCATAGCTGCAGTCCTTGCCTTTTGCACAAATTTCATCCGATTAAATGCTTATCGTTCAGTTCCTGAAGATAATAGTTAATGACTTCATGACAGTTGCCTTCAGCACCGTTAATCATCTCCAATAGGATTTGTATTGCCCTTTTTTTAGGGCTTACTTGAAAATATTTATTAGTGGACAGGCCAAAATTAAAAATTATTTTTCAATCCATGCTTTTACAGTGTCTTTTGCACCGTTTACACTGGCACCCGGAATTGACAAGCCCTGTTTTATCTCAGCACCTTCACAAAGTTTGGCAATGTCCTTTTGTGATGAACCGAAGCCTGATCCTTCATGGGTTACAAACGGTTTTACTGTTTTTCCGGTAAAGTCCAATTGTTCAAGTTGGGTAAACATAGGCATGGGAAGTGTTCCCCACCAGTTTGGAAAACCAATGTAGATTATATCATAATCGGCAATGCTTTCAAGAGTCTCTTTGATTTCAGGTCTTGCATCTGCTTGCTGTTCCTTTTTAGCAGCATCTATGCATTTCATATAGTCTTCAGGATATTCGTTTGCAGGTTCGACTTTGAAAAGGTCTGCACCGGCAATTTCTTTAATATATTCGGCAATAACTTCAGTGTTTCCCTTTTCAATGTTTTTAAGTTCGCCGCCGAAGTAGTTTTCACCGCTTCTTGAGAAATAAATAACTAAATCTGACATAATATAACCTTTTTATTTATAATTATAAAAAACATGATATTTAAATGTTGCGACATACAACAATAATATTTAGGTTCACTTAAAAAAAGCTCTTAAAATCGATATTTTGGCAATCCTAAATAGTAAAAGCTTTAAATAATAGAAATAATTAATATTTTCATGTGGATTATTCAAAGAATTTTGTTCATTGGCGGATGACTCATAATTCTCCACACATCTAAAAAAAAAAATCTATTTTTATTAAAAAATAAAAAATAGAAGACGCAATTATTTACGTCTTCTTAATGGTATGATTATTGAAGTTGCTAACACTAATAACAGCATCAAGATTGGATTACCGGTTTCATGTAAGACCGGAGTTTTAACCTCGTGCGCTTTAGCAACATGGGTTGTGTTTTCAACAACAGGATCCTCATCAGGTTCAACATCGTCGGTTACATTCACATCATCAGATGTAGCATTGTTATTGGTCATGTCAGTATCATTTTCATTGGAGGATACGCCAACAGAGTTTGAATAAACACCTGCCTTTTCGATGATAACTGTAACTTTCAATGTTTTAGATGAACCGTTTGTCAGGTTGCCGACTTCCCAAACGCCTGTATCCGGATCGTATGCATCAGAAGTGGAATCAACATGTTTTAATTTTGTCAATCCTTCATCTGTTACTTTTACGCCAGTTGCATCGTTAGGACCGTGATTTATAACAACAATTGTGTATGTTACCTTTTCACCTGTTTTGATTTCGGTTTTATCAACAGATACCTTAACCTCGAGGTCAACTACCGGATTTACCTTAACTGCTGCAGATGCATTGTTATTGGTATAATCAGTTTCACTTTCAGCTGCACTTACAGTGGAGTTAACATCCTTTATACCCAGGTAATTAGCTCTTAAAAGCAATGCCAGACTGGAATCACTTCCGTTTGCAAGATCACCCACATACCATGTAGCAGTAGATGCATCGAAACTTTGAGCGGATCCTGAAGCCATAAGTTTATCCTTTTGATAGTTGCTATTGCTGCAATTGTCAGAGACATAAACAAATCCTTGAGGTATTACGTTTTCAACATAAACCTCGCTTGCATCGTTAGGACCGTTGTTGTGAACAGTAATGACAAATTCAACAGCTTCACCATAGTTTACTTCAGGCCTGTCGACCCTGATTGAAATTTCAACATCAACAATAGGTTGAGGTTTAACTTCATCTGATGTTGCGTTATTGTCTTGCGGCTGTTCATCACGTTCTTCGAAATGTGTAATTTCAACATGATCATCAAATGGATCCACGGTTTTTACAGTACCTATGATTGTTAAGGTAAGATTTTCACCAACATTAACTGAACCGACATTCCACTGACCTGTAGTTTTATCAAAGCTACCGTGGCTTACAACAACTGTAGCATTTTCCAAACCTTCAGGAATGGCATTTTCAACTTTAACGTTAGTTGCATTTGAAGGACCATCATTAGTAATTGAAATGACGAATTCTATGACATCACCATATGTAGGTGTGGTGTCATTAACTGTTACGTTTGCAATAAGGTTTACAACCGGTCTTGCAGTAACATTATCTGAAGTGTAATTGTTATTTGTCTCATTAGTATCTTTCTCGTTAGCATTAACTGTAACGTTGTTTTCAACAGTACCATCGCATATAAGTTTAACAGTTAATGTTAAAGTTGCAGTAGCACCGTTTTCAAGAGTACCAACATTCCACAAGCCTGTTTTGCTGTCGTAATCACCGTCAGCAGAAACAAACTCAACAAGTTCACTTAATTTTTCAATTACAGATACATTTGTTGCAGTTGATGGACCATTGTTTTTAACAACTATTGTATATTCAACAGATTGACCAACTTTATCACTGGTTGTGTTAACAGTCTTGATAATGCTTAGGTCTGCATTTGGAATAGATGTAACATTGTCACTGGTTGCATTGTTGTTTGACATGTCAGAGTCATTTTCTTTTGATGTGGCTGATACACTATTTTCGACAATGCCGTCTTTTATGAGTTTGACGGTTAATGTCAGGGTAGCGTTTTTGTCACTTTCAAGAGAATCTATACTCCAAACATTGTTTTCAAATTCGCCTGCACTGGAAACTGCACTGATCAATTCAACAATATTAGATAATTTTTCATCGACCTTAATGTCAGTTGCCTTACTTGGACCCATGTTTTTAACAACAATGGTGTATGAAATCTCATCACCCACTAAAGCAGATGTGACATTTACGGTTTTTGTAATTTCCAAATTAACTAACGGTTTAGCATCAGTGTCATTGGAACCGGCATTATTATTGGTCATGTCAGTATCATTTTCATTGGATTCGACACTTACACTGTTTTTAACGGTTCCATTAGCGATTATTTCCACGGTTAAAGTGAAAGTAACATTTTTACCGGAAGATATTGAATCAACAGACCATACATTTGTTTCACTATCATAATTTCCGCTTGCGTAAATTACTTTAACAAGGTCCAAATCAATATTTTCAGTGACTTTAACCCCAGTTGCATCACTAGGACCATTGTTTTTAACAACAATAGTGTATGTTAATGTTTCACCGACATTTGCAACAGTTTTGTCAACCACTTTAGTGATTTCCAAATCAACAACAGGACGAGCAGTAACATTATCTGAACTAGCATTGTTATTTGATTTGTCGGAATCGTTTTGTTTGGATGAAACTGAAACATTGTTCATGATTGTTCCATTGCCGATGACTTTAACGGTCAATGTCAATGTAGCGTTCTTGCCTGCTTCGATTTCACCAACAGTCCAGACCTTACCGTCATAACCGTCAACATCCTCAGTCAACTCAACAAGATCACTGAGCACTTCTGTGACTTTTACATCAGTTGC